>NZ_VMNC01000048.1:0-27243 GCF_013277505.1 Streptococcus sp. k-378
GCTCAAAGCACTGCTTTGAGGTTGCAGATAAGACTGACGAAGTCAGGAACCATACCTACGGCAAGGCGACGTTGACGTGGTTTGAAGAGATTTTCGAAGAGTATTAATACTAGGAAAAGGACAGTTAAAACCTTCTGTGTTATACTAGAGATATGTTAGATTTGAAAGAATACGGTATTGTCATGTGGCCGGAGGAGAAGATTATTTCTTTCCGTGAGAAACTTCTCAGTTGGTATGATGAAAACAAAAGAGATTTACCGTGGCGTAGAAGTAAAAATCCTTATCATATCTGGGTTTCTGAAATTATGCTCCAGCAGACCAGGGTGGATACAGTTATCCCTTACTACGAAAGATTCCTGGACTGGTTTCCAACTGTCGAAAGTTTGGCGAATGCGCCTGAAGAGCGTTTGTTGAAGGCTTGGGAGGGACTGGGATATTATTCTCGAGTACGCAATATGCAGGCTGCAGCCCAGCAGATTATGACTGATTTTGGTGGCCAATTTCCAAATACCTATGAAGGAATTTCCAGTTTGAAAGGGATTGGCCCTTACACAGCAGGAGCTATTTCCAGTATCGCTTTTAACTTGCCTGAGCCAGCTGTAGATGGTAATGTCATGCGGGTCTTGGCGCGTCTGTTTGAAGTCAACCATGATATTGGGATTCCAAGTAATCGCAAAATTTTTCAGGCAATGATGGAGATCTTGATTGACCCAGAGCGTCCGGGTGATTTTAATCAAGCCTTGATGGACTTGGGGTCTGATATTGAGTCTCCTGTAAATCCCAGACCTGAAGAAAGCCCAGTCAAGGACTTTAGTGCGGCATATCAGAATGGAACCATGGACCGTTATCCAATCAAGGCTCCCAAGAAAAAGCCAGTTCCCATTTATCTAAAAGCCTTGGTGGTCAAAAATACTCAGGGACAATTTTTACTTGAAAAAAATGAAAGTGAAAAGCTATTGGCAGGTTTTTGGCATTTCCCATTGATAGAAGTTGATAACTTTTCGCAAGAAGAGCAGTTTGACCTCTTTCATCAGGTTGCAGAAGAAAGTGTGAATTTTGGCCCCAGTCCAGAGGAGAGTTTCCAGCAGGACTATGACCTAGATGTTGCTTGGCTTGATGTTTATTTTGAGACTGTCAAGCATGTCTTTAGCCATCGCAAGTGGTATGTTCAAATTGTAGCCGGTCAGGTGACTGACTTCCATGATTTTTCAGATAGGGAAGTTCGGTGGCTTTCACCAGAAGAATTTAAGAATTACCCACTTGCCAAACCCCAACAAAAAATCTGGCAGGCTTATGCAAAAGCCAACTTAGACAGTAACAAAGACTAGCTATCGTGTCTTCTTGTTATTTTTTTGGTATAATAGTAGAGAAAAAGGTGAACATATGAAAAAAATACTAATTGTAGATGATGAGAAACCAATCTCGGATATTATCAAGTTTAATATGACCAAGGAAGGTTACGAAGTTGTAACTGCTTTTAATGGTCGTGAAGCGCTAGAGCAATTTGAAGCAGAGCAACCAGATATTATTATTCTGGATTTGATGCTTCCGGAAATTGATGGTTTAGAAGTTGCTAAGACCATTCGTAAGACAAGTAGTGTACCTATTATCATGCTGTCGGCTAAAGACAGCGAATTTGATAAGGTTATCGGTTTGGAGCTTGGGGCGGATGACTATGTAACCAAACCCTTCTCAAATCGTGAGTTGCAGGCGCGTGTTAAAGCTCTTCTGCGTCGTTCTCAACCTATGCCAGTAGATGGGCAGGAAGCAGAAAGTAAACCTCAACCTATCCAAATTGGGGATTTAGAAATTGTTCCAGACGCCTACGTGGCTAAAAAATATGGAGAAGAACTAGACTTAACCCACCGTGAGTTTGAGCTTTTGTATCATTTGGCATCGCATGCAGGTCAAGTCATTACGCGCGAACACTTGCTTGAGACTGTCTGGGGTTATGACTATTTTGGTGATGTCCGTACAGTTGATGTGACTGTCCGACGTCTGCGTGAGAAGATTGAAGATACGCCCAGCCGACCAGAGTATATCTTGACGCGCCGTGGTGTAGGGTATTACATGAGAAATAATGCTTGATTTACTGAAACAAACCATTTTTACCAGAGATTTTATCTTTATTCTGATTTTGTTAGGTTTCATCCTTGTTGTGACCCTCTTATTACTGGAGAATAGACGTGATAATATTCGATTGAAGCAAGTCAATCAAAAGGTTAAAGATTTGATTGCAGGAGATTATTCCAAGGTTCTTGATATGCAAGGTGGGTCTGAAATCACCAATATTACCAATAATTTGAATGACTTGTCGGAGGTTATTCGTCTCACTCAGGAAAATCTAGAACAAGAAAGTAAGCGGCTAAATAGTATTCTGTTTTATATGACAGATGGGGTCCTTGCGACCAATCGTCGGGGGCAGATTATCATGATTAACGATACAGCCAAGAAGCAACTGGGGCTGGTTCAGGAAGATGTTCTGAATAGAAGCATTTTGGAAGTACTCAAGATAGAAGAAGACTATGAATTGCGTGATTTGATTACCCAAAGTCCAGAATTGTTGCTAGATTCCCAAGATATCAATGGCGAATATTTGAACCTTCGAGTTCGCTTTGCCTTGATACGTCGAGAGTCTGGCTTTATTTCAGGTTTGGTGGCTGTTTTGCATGATACGACGGAGCAGGAGAAGGAAGAACGCGAACGGAGACTCTTTGTTTCCAATGTTAGCCATGAGTTACGGACTCCTTTAACCAGCGTGAAATCCTATCTTGAAGCCTTGGATGAGGGGGCTTTGTGTGAAACTGTAGCACCAGACTTTATCAAGGTGTCTCTGGACGAAACCAACCGTATGATGCGCATGGTGACGGATCTCCTCCATCTTTCACGGATTGATAATGCCACCAGTCACTTGGATGTGGAACTGATTAACTTTACTGCTTTTATTACCTTTATCCTCAATCGTTTTGACAAGATGAAAGGACAGGAAAAGGAGAAAAAATATGAGTTGGTGAGAGATTATCCCATCAATTCTATCTGGATGGAAATTGATACAGATAAGATGACACAGGTTGTCGACAATATTTTAAATAATGCTATTAAGTATTCGCCAGATGGGGGTAAAATCACTGTCAGAATGAAGACAACTGAAGACCAGATGATTTTATCCATTTCTGACCAGGGTTTAGGGATTCCTAAGCAGGATTTACCACGTATCTTTGACCGTTTCTATCGTGTGGATCGTGCTAGAAGTCGTGCACAAGGTGGTGCAGGTCTAGGACTGTCTATCGCTAAAGAAATTATCAAACAACATAAGGGCTTTATTTGGGCCAAGAGTGAATATGGCAAGGGTTCAACCTTTACCATTGTGCTCCCTTATGATAAGGATGCAGTGAAAGAAGAAGTATGGGAGGACGAAGTAGAAGACTAGAATGAGTGAAATAGGCTTTAAATACAGTATTTTAGCGTCGGGTTCCAGTGGAAATTCCTTTTATCTGGAAACCTCAAAAAAGAAGCTTTTAGTAGATGCAGGCTTATCTGGTAAGAAAATTACCAGCCTACTTGCTGAAATTAACCGCAAACCAGAAGACTTGGATGCCATCTTGATTACCCATGAGCATTCAGACCATATCCATGGAGTAGGTGTGTTAGCTCGCAAGTATGGTATGGATCTGTATGCCAATGAAAAGACTTGGCAGGCTATGGAAAATAGCAAGTATCTTGGCAAGGTGGATTCTTCGCAAAAGCATATCTTTGAGATGGGAAAAACCAAAACCTTTGGAGATATTGACATCGAGAGTTTTGGTGTGAGTCATGATGCAGTCGCACCGCAGTTCTATCGCTTTATGAAGGATGATAAGAGTTTTGTCCTTTTGACAGATACAGGTTATGTCAGTGACCGTATGGCAGGGATTGTCGAAAATGCGGATGGCTATCTTATCGAGTCCAACCATGATGTAGAGATTTTGCGAGCAGGATCTTATGCTTGGCGACTCAAACAACGAATCCTATCGGATCTGGGTCACCTTTCTAACGAAGATGGTGCTGAAGCTATGATTCGTACCTTGGGAAACCGCACTAAGAAAATCTACCTTGGGCATTTATCTAAGGAGAACAATATCAAGGAACTGGCTCATATGACCATGGTCAATCAGCTGGCTCAAGCTGATCTGGGAGTCGGAGTGGACTTTAAGGTTTATGATACCTCACCAGATACCGCAACACCCTTGACGGACATATAGAAAGAACGCTGAGAAGGTGTTCTTTTTATATTGACTGAACATCTAAAAAGTAATACAATGGTGTTACCATTAAAAAAGGGAGTGCAAAAGATGACTACTATTACATTAAAAGTTTCTGAAGCTGATAAAACATTTATGAAAGCAATGGCTAAGTTTGAAGGAGTTTCCCTGTCGGAACTTATCCGCACCAAAACTCTTGAAGCTCTAGAAGACGAATACGACGCTCGTGTGGCAGATTTAGCCTATCAAGAGTATTTAGACGACTTGGAAAAAGGAGTTGAGCCTATTACTTGGGAAGAAATGATGCATGATTTAGGCTTGGAGGATGAATAATTTGTATAAATTAGTTCCGACAAGACGATTCATCAAGCAATTGAAAAAATTGGATCGTTATACGCAGAAGCTAATTACAAACTATTTACAATCCAATGTTTTGGAAGACCCAAGACGACACGGAAAGGCTTTGGTTGGTAATCGCGTTGGTCAATGGTGCTATAGAATTGGTAATTATCGAGTTATCGTACAAATTGTAGATGATGAATTAGTCATTGCTACTCTAGAAGTTGGTCATAGGAGAGATATTTATTGAATTACTTTTTTCAAGTAAATTTTCATTCTTTTAAATATGATATAATAGGGCTTACAATACAAGAGAGGTTGCTTTATGGCAATAGATATTAGTGAAGAGCAGTTGGCTAAGGAGTCTGCTGATTTATTAAAAATACTTTTAAAAGATAGAACAACAAAGAAAAATATAGTTTGGGCGACGCATTCTTATAACTTGTTAGGAAAAGGCTTTAGTCCTAGTGATAGTATTAGTCCAAGTAAGGTTACTGGAAACTATGCTAACTTGATTCAGCCCAGATCTGAAAAATCCAAGTATGAGCAAAAAGATCGTACAAAAATAAGGGCAGAAGTGTTTACACCAACTTGGTTGGTCGCAAAGCAAAATGGATATGTAGAATCGGAACTAGGCTCGTTAAGTCTTGAAGAGTATGTTGACTTACGGTGGTTAGAGATAACTTGTGGTGAAGCACCTTATATGGTAACTCGCTATGATACAGTGACTGGTAAGGAAATTCCATTATCTGAACGAGTTGGTTTTGTTGATAGAAAATTGCAGCGCATTAGTCGTGAGGTCTCAGATGAAGTCACCTTTTATGAATTTGTAAAAAAAGCTTATCGAGCTTCTTATGGTTATGAGTACCAAGGGGACTCTCTACTTTTGGCGCGTGAAAATCTTTTGGCAACTTTTGAGGACTATTATCTAGCTAAGACTGGAAATCAACCAACATTAGAGCAGAAGAAAGAGATTGCAACTATCATCTCTTACAATGTCTTTCAGATGGATGGATTGAAAAAAAGTAGTCCTTATTCAGCTAAACAAAGGCAATCTCAACAATTGAGTTTGTTTGCGGATGAGCTAGAGGTCCAAGATGTAGAAGAATCTAAAACCCATATCAAAGACTGGAAAAAGAATAGAATGATAGGTTTTGAGCGCCTATCTAGCGAGGAAAGTGAAATGAAATTTGATGTCGTGATAGGAAATCCGCCGTATCAGGAAATAGGAGAAGCTAGAGATGAGCCGATATATCACTATTTTATTGATGAAGCTTATAAAATCGCAGATAAATCTATACTAATCACCCCAGCAAGGTTTTTATTTAAAGCTGGTCAAACTCCTAAAAATTGGATGGAAAAGATGCTTGAAGACAAGCATTTAAAAGTTCAATTCTATGAACTTAAAAGCGGTAAAGTATTTACAGGAACGGATATTAAGGGTGGAGTAGCAATAACTTATCGTGATGTTGATAAAGATTTGGGACCAATCGGAGTATTTACTATTTTTGAAACTTTGAATGGTATTGTAAAAAAAATCGAAAAACATCCAGAATTTGAAACTTTTTCTGATTATCCAAATGCTGAAAAGCTGCAAGGAAAAGGAACAAAAAATAAAATTGTTTCGAAATCACTAACTCAGTTAGATTTTGTTTTCAAAAACAACGAAGAAAAAGACCATGTTGCTCTACTTGGAAGAATTGGCTCCGAACGTGTTTATCGATATATTAATAAAAAATATTTAGATTTACCGGAAACATTCGAAAATTATAATGTTTTTGTACCAGAAGCTAATGGAAGTGGTGCCTTAGGTGAAGTCTTATCAACACCCCTAATCGGGCATACAGATACTTTTTTATCTATTGGTAATTTTAAAACAAAATTTGAAGCCGATGCTTGTATTAAATTTATTAAAACTAAATTCGCTAGAGTATTATTAGGTGTTTTGAAAGTTACTCAGCATAACTCACGCAAAACTTGGTATTACGTTCCACTCCAAGACTTCACGGTCAATTCAGACATTGATTGGACACAATCAGTGGCTGATATTGACCGCCAGCTTTATCAAAAATATGACCTTTCTCCTGAGGAAATTTCCTTTATTGAGACTCATGTAAGGGAGATGGATTAGAAAAGTATTTTTATTTGACAAATAGCGCTCAGTGATCTATAATTGACACATAGGATTAGGTCAGGAAGCATACGATGCCCTGACCCTTTTTGTACTTATGAGATGAGAAAGTCATTTGTTAGATAAATTGACTTGGTTAGCAAACGTTCAAAAAAGGAAAACTTATGCCAGTAGAAATTAAAACCACTAAAGAAATTCATCCTAAAATCTATGCTTACACTACACCGACGGTAACCAGTAATGAAGGCTGGATTAAGATTGGTTACACAGAACGTGATGTCACACAACGTATCAAGGAGCAAACGCATACAGCTCATATAGATACAGACATATTATGGACTGGTGATGCAGCTTATACAGAAGAGCCTGATAAGGGGAAAACTTTCAAGGATCATGATTTCCACCATTTCTTGTCTTTCCATGATGTAGAACGTCGTCCTAAGACGGAATGGTTCTATTTTAATGGAACTCCTGAAAAATCTAAAAATCTATTCGATAAATTTGTTCAGCATGATTTGTCTGGTTATCAACCTGGAAAAGGACAGGACTATACTCTGCGACAAGAGCAAGAAGAAGCAGTTGCTAAGACATTAGCTTATTTCCAAGAACATGCTGGAGGCAAATTTCTCTGGAATGCCAAACCACGATTTGGTAAAACCTTGTCTACCTATGACCTAGCTCGTCGAATGGAAGCTGTTAATGTCCTAATTGTAACAAACCGCCCTGCCATTGCTAACTCATGGTATGATGATTTTGAAACATTCATAGCAGGCCAGACGACTTACAAGTTTGTTTCTGAATCAGATAGCCTTAAGAGTCGTCCAACTTTGTCACGTAAAGAATTTGTTGGTATTTTAGATGACGATGTAAGACAACTTGCTTTTATCAGTCTCCAAGACTTGAAAGGTTCTGTTTATTTAGGTGGAGAGCACGATAAACTCAAATGGGTGACTGATCTGCATTGGGATTTGTTGGTTATTGACGAGGCTCATGAAGGAGTTGATACCTTCAAGACTGACCAAGCCTTTAATAAGATTCGACGGAATTTTACTCTGCATTTGTCAGGTACACCATTTAAAGCATTGGCTAAGGGAGATTTTACCGAGGAGCAAATCTATAACTGGTCTTATGCTGATGAGCAGGCAGCCAAAACTATTTGGTCGCCTGAGCAAGAAGAGGAAAATCCATATGAAACCTTACCTCAGTTAAATCTCTTTACCTATCAAATGTCTCAGATGATTGGTGAAGAGCTAGAGAAAGGCGCTCAACTTGATGGTGAAAATATTGACTATGCTTTTGACTTGAGTGAATTTTTCGCTACAGATGATAAAGGTAAATTTATCCATGAGCAAGATGTCAGAAATTGGTTAGATACTCTATCAAGCAATGAAAAATATCCATTTTCAACCAAAGAACTCCGTAATGAACTCAAGCATACTTTTTGGCTTTTAGAACGTGTCGCTTCGGCCAAAGCATTAAAAGCACTACTAGAAGAACACCCCATCTATGAAAACTATGAGATCGTTCTAGCTGCTGGTGACGGACGTATGTCCGAAGAAGACGATAAAGTCAAACTCAAATCCTTGGACTTGGTTAGAAAAGCGATAGCAGGTAATGACAAAACCATTACCCTATCCGTCGGTCAATTGACGACAGGTGTCACTATCCCTGAGTGGACAGGTGTATTGATGTTATCGAATTTGAAATCACCTGCACTTTATATGCAGGCCGCCTTCCGTGCTCAAAATCCTTACTCATGGACCGATAACAAAGGAAATCACTTTCGCAAAGAAAGAGCCTATGTATTTGACTTTGCGCCGGAAAGAACCTTGATTCTCTTTGATGAGTTTGCCAACAACTTATCGCTTGCGACTGCAGGAGGCGGCGGGACTTCGACAACTCGTGAAGAAAACATCAGAGAATTACTCAATTTCTTCCCTGTCATAGCTGAAGACCGTGCTGGTAAAATGGTTGAAATTGATGCCAAGGCGGTTCTAACCATTCCTCGCCAGATAAAAGCTAGAGAAGTTCTTAAACGTGGCTTTATGTCCAATCTATTATTTGATAATATCAGCGGTATTTTCCAAGCTAGTCAAACAGTTCTAGATATTTTAAATGAGCTGCCAGTTGAAAAGGAAGGGAAGGTACAAGATAGTTCTGATTTATTAGACTTTTCAGATGTTACAGTCGATGATGAGGGAAATGCAGTAGTAGACCATGAAATTGTAGTTAATCAGCAAATGCGACTTTTTGGTGAAAAAGTTTATGCGCTGGGTGAGTCAGTTACAGAAGTGATGGCCCAGAATGAGGAAAAATCTCATAGGAAGTTGGCTTCTGAGTTGAGTCAAACAGTTTCTCCAGTGATTGTAGAAGATTTAAAAGCTGAATACAACTTTAAAACTCGGGAAACAGACCAAATCAAGAAACAAATTACAGCAACATTTGAGAATGAAATTCGAAAAAATGATATCGAAAGAAAAATTTCTGAAGCTCATATCAGGGAAGAATTGCAGCAACAAATTAAAGAAGCAGTTGATAAGGAGCAAAAGGATAAGATTCAAGAAGATTTGGATAAACGTTTAGAAGAAAATAAGCTCATTCACAAAGAAAAACTAGAACAAACACTCAAAAAAGAAGTAGAGAAAATGCCTGAGAGATTTATCGAACAGGTTGAGAGAAAACGTGTTGAGCAGTTGAAACAATCAGCTCAAGATGAGATTCGTGACCATCTTCGTGGATTTGCACGAACCATCCCAAGTTTTATTATGGCTTATGGCAATCAATCTCTAACACTTGATAATTTTGAGACCTTTGTTCCTGAGCAAGTCTTCTTTGAGGTGACTGGTATTACGATTGATCAATTTCGTTATTTGAGAGATGGAGGACAAGATTTTGCAGGACATCTCTTTGATAAAGCAACATTTGACGAAGCTATTCAAGAATTTCTTCGCAAGAAAAAGGAGTTGGCGGATTATTTTAAAGACCAAAAAGAAGATATTTTTGACTATATTCCACCACAGAAAACCAATCAGATTTTCACTCCTAAACGGGTAGTGAAGAGGATGGTAGATGATCTTGAAAAAGAAAATCCAGGAATATTTGATGATCCATTTAAGACATTTATTGATTTGTACATGAAGTCTGGTCTCTATATTGCTGAACTTGTTAAGCGACTATATAATAGCGAAGGTTTGAAAGATGCATTTCCAAATTCTGAAGAACGCTTAAAACATATCTTAGAAAACCAAGTTTATGGATTTGCTCCGTCTGAGATTATCTATAACATTTCCACTAATTTTATATTTGGCAATCTTTCTAAAGATATCAGTAGGAAGAATTTTGTTTTAGCAGATACCATTCCAGCGGCTAAAGAAGGGCGCATTCAAAAGTTGGTTGATTCCTATTTTGAAAATAATTAAAAAGAAGGCTGAGTCAAAATTCTTTGAAATCAGAAAAAACGCATAAGATAAGGTATTGACAATCCTTGATATTATGCGTTTTATTGTGGGAAGATGTATAATGGATTGAAATAAGATATGAACAAATCAATTAGGAATTTAAAGCATTTTATAACAACGTTTTAGAGTGATAGGGTGCTATTTCAACTTCAACCTACTATAATACAGAAAAAAACAACTCCCTGATGATTCAAGGAGTTGTCTATAGTTAAATTAATTTTTAGAAGCTTCTTAGAATTCTGGATTTTTCCATGCTTCGTCAATAATAGCTTGCAATTCTTTAGCAGATGCTTGCATTTTTTGAGTTTCTGCATCGTTCAATGGAATGTTTACTGGACGAACGATACCGTGTGCTCCAACGATAGCTGGTTGACCGATAAAGACGTTCTCAATTCCGTATTGACCTTCTTGGAATACGGAAAGTGGAAGTACTGCGTTTTCATCGTCAAGGATTGCTTTAGTGATACGAGCGAGGGCTACAGCGATACCGTAGTATGTAGCACCTTTCTTGTTAATGATTGAGTATGCAGCGTCGCGAACAGAAATGAAGAGTTCTACAAGGTCAGCTTCATTCAAGTCACGGTTAGCTTGCAACCACTGTTCCAATTTTACACCGGCAACGTTAGCATGTGACCAAACGGCAAACTCAGAGTCACCGTGTTCACCCATGATATAGGCGTGAACTGAACGAGCGTCAACACCGATTTTTTCAGCAAGGGCTTGACGGAAACGAGCTGAGTCAAGTGAAGTACCTGAACCGATAACGCGTTCTTTAGGGAAACCAGAGAATTTCCAAGTTGAGTAAGTCAAAACGTCAACTGGGTTAGCAGCAACAAGGAAGATACCTTTGAAACCTGATTCAACAACTTGAGTTACGATTGATTTGTTGATAGCAAGGTTTTTACCTACAAGGTCAAGACGAGTTTCACCTGGTTTTTGAGGTGCACCTGCAGTGATCACAACAAGGTCAGCGTCTGCACAGTCAGAGTATTGAGCTGCATAGATTTTTTTAGGTGAAGTGAAGGCAAGGGCGTGACTAAGGTCAAGCGCATCACCAACAGCTTTTTCATGCAATTGTGGAATTTCGATAATTCCAAGCTCTTGTGCAATTCCTTGGTTAACAAGTGCAAAAGCGTAAGATGAACCTACAGCACCATCACCGACAAGGATAACTTTTTTGTGTTGTTTAGTTGAAGTCATTGTTCTAAACATCTCCTTAATTTTATTAGGGGATTTTCCCTAGACAACTTCATTCTATCACTTTTAAAAAACTTTGTCACGAATATGCCGTATAGTTCTCTATGTAAACGTTTTAGTGGTTTAGAGGCTGAAATAGATGGAAATTTATGGTATAATGTTGTTACTTACTAATTGTGAAATGAGGCATTTATTAATGCAGGATAAAAATTTAGTGAATGTCAATCTGACAAAGGAGATGAAGGCTAGCTTTATCGACTACGCCATGAGTGTTATCGTAGCGCGAGCTCTTCCTGATGTTCGAGATGGCTTAAAACCTGTTCACCGTCGCATTCTCTACGGAATGAATGAATTGGGTGTTACTCCAGACAAACCCCATAAAAAATCTGCTCGTATTACAGGGGATGTCATGGGTAAATACCACCCACACGGGGATTCCTCTATCTATGAAGCCATGGTCCGTATGGCTCAATGGTGGAGCTACCGTTACATGCTTGTAGATGGTCATGGGAATTTTGGTTCCATGGATGGAGATAGTGCTGCCGCTCAACGTTATACCGAGGCACGTATGAGCAAGATTGCTCTGGAAATGCTTCGTGATATCAACAAAAATACAGTTGATTTCGTTGATAACTATGATGCCAACGAACGGGAACCCTTGGTCTTGCCAGCGCGTTTTCCAAACCTTTTGGTTAATGGAGCAACTGGTATCGCGGTTGGGATGGCAACCAATATTCCACCTCATAATCTGGGTGAAACCATTGATGCAGTGAAGTTGGTCATGGATAATCCTGAAGTGACTACCAAGGACTTGATGGAAGTCTTGCCTGGACCAGATTTTCCAACTGGTGCTCTTGTCATGGGGAAATCAGGTATCCATAAGGCTTATGAAACAGGTAAAGGTTCGATTGTCCTACGTTCTCGTACAGAGATTGAAACGACTAAGACTGGTCGTGAGCGCATCGTTGTAACAGAATTTCCTTACATGGTCAATAAAACCAAGGTGCATGAGCATATTGTTCGCTTGGTTCAGGAAAAACGCATTGAGGGTATCACAGCAGTACGTGATGAGTCAAACCGTGAAGGTGTTCGATTTGTTATTGAAGTCAAGCGCGACGCCTCAGCCAATGTTATTCTCAATAACCTCTTCAAAATGACCCAAATGCAAACCAATTTTGGTTTCAATATGCTGGCTATCCAAAATGGTATACCGAAAATTTTGTCTCTTCGTCAGATTTTGGATGCTTATATCGAGCACCAAAAAGAAGTGGTTGTTCGTCGTACACGTTTTGATAAGGAAAAAGCGGAAGCGCGCGCTCATATCTTAGAAGGTCTCTTGATTGCGCTAGACCATATCGACGAAGTGATTCGTATCATCCGTGCTAGTGAAACGGATGCGGAAGCACAAGATGAGTTGATGAGTAAGTTTAAGCTTTCTGAACGTCAAAGTCAGGCCATCCTAGACATGCGTCTTCGTCGTTTGACAGGTTTGGAACGCGATAAGATTCAATCTGAGTATGATGACCTCTTGGCTCTGATTGCGGACTTAGCGGATATTCTTGCTAAGCCTGAACGTGTTTCTCAAATCATCAAAGACGAATTGGATGAAGTTAAACGTAAATTTTCCGATAAACGCCGTACAGAGTTGATGGTTGGACAGGTCTTGAGTCTCGAGGATGAGGACTTGATTGAAGAATCGGATGTCTTAATTACCCTTTCTAACAAAGGATACATTAAACGTCTGGACCAAGCTGAATTTACTGCTCAAAAACGTGGAGGTCGTGGTGTCCAAGGAACAGGAGTGAAAGATGATGACTTTGTTCGTGAGTTAGTATCAACTAGCACCCATGATCATCTGCTCTTCTTCACAAATAAAGGACGAGTTTATCGTTTGAAAGGTTATGAAATTCCTGAGTATGGTCGGACTGCCAAAGGGCTACCAGTAGTCAATCTCTTGAAATTGGATGAAGACGAAAATATTCAGACGGTTATCAATGTTGGGTCTGATCGCAGTGATGATGCTTATCTCTTCTTTACAACCCGTCACGGTATTGTGAAGAGAACCAGTGTTAAGGAATTTGCCAATATTCGTCAAAATGGTCTCAAAGCGCTGAATTTAAAGGATGAAGATGAGTTAATCAATGTCTTGTTGGCGGAAGGAGATATGGATATTATCATTGGTACCAAGTTTGGTTATGCAGTTCGCTTTAATCAATCAGCCGTTCGTGGTATGAGTCGTATCGCCACTGGTGTGAAAGGTGTTAACCTTCGTGAAGGAGACACAGTTGTTGGTGCCAGCTTGATTACTGATCAAGATGAGGTTCTTATTATCACAGAAAAAGGATATGGTAAGCGTACAGTCGCTACTGAATACCCAACAAAAGGTCGTGGTGGTAAGGGAATGCAGACAGCTAAAATTACCGAAAAAAATGGCTTGCTGGCCGGTCTTATGACTGTTCAAGGGGATGAGGATTTGATGATTATCACTGATACAGGTGTCATGATTCGAACCAATCTTGCCAATATTTCACAAACAGGACGTGCAACTATGGGAGTTAAAGTAATGCGCCTGGATCAAGATGCTCAGATAGTGACTTTCACAACGGTTGCGGTGGCAGAAAAAGAAGAAGTTGGGACAGAAAATGAAACAGAAGGTGAAGAATAATGTCTCATAAAAATAATAAAAAGAAAAACAAGCGAAAAAATCTGCTGACAAATATCCTAGCAGGATTTCTGATATTACTGTCACTGGCTTTGATTTTTAATGCGCAAATTCGAAATATTTTCATAGTCTGGAATACCAATAAGTATCAAGTTAGCCAGGTATCAAAAGAAAAATTAGAAGAAAATCAGGATACAGAAGGCAATTTTGACTTTGATTCTGTCAAAGCTATCTCTTCGGAAGCTGTTCTAACTTCTCAATGGGATGCTCAAAAATTACCAGTTATTGGGGGAATTGCAATTCCTGAATTGGAAATGAATTTGCCGATTTTTAAAGGACTTGATAATGTTAATCTCTTCTACGGAGCTGGTACAATGAAACGCGAGCAAGTAATGGGGGAAGGAAATTATAGTCTAGCTAGTCACCATATCTTTGGTGTTGATAATGCTAATAAAATGTTATTTTCTCCTTTAGATAATGCTAAAAATGGCATGAAGATTTATCTAACCGATAAAAATAAAGTTTATACTTATGAAATACGTGAAGTCAAACGTGTGACACCGGATCGTGTTGATGAGGTTGATGATAGAGAAGGGGTCAATGAAATCACATTAGTAACCTGTGAAGACCTTGCTGCTACAGAACGTATTATTGTCAAAGGTGATTTGAAAGAAACAAAAGATTATTCACAAACATCTGATGAAATCCTAACAGCTTTCAATCAACCATATAAACAATTTTATTAATACAAATCAGTGAAATCCAGAATTTCACTGATTTTTTTAAGATTTTCATAAAAATATAGTAAAATGAAATAAGAATAGGACGAATCGATCAGGACAGTCAAATCGATTTCTAACAATGTTTTAGAAGTATATGTGTACTATTCTAGTTTCAATCTACTATACTTGCCAAAAGGTGTCGGCTCCATCTTTACCTTCCATGTCAAAGGTGGGGAGGCAGAAGCCCGCAAGGTCATTGATTATTTAGAAATCTTTTCTGATCTTGCAAACGTGGCAGATGCTAAATCGCTTGTTGTCCATCCAGCAACAACCACTCATGGTCAATTGTCAGAAAAAGACCTAGAAGCAGCAGGTGTCACACCAAACCAACTTCGTTTGTCAATTGGTCTTGAAAATGTAGAAGATTTGATTGAAGACTTGCGCTTGGCCTTGGAGAAAATTTAAAGTAAAAGAAGATAAACAGTGGGTTTCGACTCGCTGTTTTTGATTTTCCTTCAGGCATGATATAATGGTTACAGAAGTCTAGAAAGAGGAATGTAATGAACGAAATCAAATGTCCCAACTGTGGGGAAGTCTTTACAGTAAATGAAAGCCAGTATGCTGAACTTTTGTCCCAAGTGAGAACGGCAGAGTTTGATAAGGAACTACACGATAGGATGAGGCAAGAACTGGCCTTGGCTGAGCAAAAGGCTATGAATGAGCAACAGACTAAACTGGCTCAGAAGGATCAAGAAATTGCGCAATTACAGAGTCAGATCCAAAACTTTGATACAGAAAAAGAATTGGCCAAGAAAGAAGTTGAAGAGACAAGCCATCAGGCCCTCTTGGCTAAGGACAAGGAAGTACAGGCCTTGGAGAACCAATTGTCTACCTTGCGTTTAGAGCATGAAAATCAACTGCAAAAGACCCTTTCTGACCTAGAAAAAGAACGCAATCAGGTCAAAAATCAGCTCCTACTGCAAGAAAAGGAAAATGAGTTGTCTTTGGCTTCTGTTAAGCAAAACTATGAAGCCCAGCTTAAAGCAGCTAGTGAACAAGTCGAGTTTTATAAGAATTTTAAGGCTCAACAATCTACAAAAGCCATTGGGGAAAGCCTAGAACAGTATGCAGAGAGTGAGTTTAACAAGGTCCGTAGTTTCGCCTTTCCAAATGCCTACTTTGAGAAGGATAACAAAGTCTCTGCGCGTGGGTCTAAGGGAGACTTCATCTTCCGTGAGTGTGATGAAAATGAGGTAGAGATTATCTCCATTATGTTTGAGATGAAGAATGAAGCTGACGGAACAGAGAAGAAGCACAAGAATGCAGATTTTTACAAGGAATTGGACAAGGACCGTCGGGAGAAGAACTGTGAATATGCCGTTTTAGTGACCATGCTTGAGGTCGATAACGACTACTTTAACACAGGGATTGTTGACGTCAGTCACGAGTATGAAAAGATGTATGTGGTTCGTCCTCAATTCTTTATTCAGTTGATTGGGCTCTTACGTAATGCGGCTCTTAATTCTTTAAAATACAAGCAGGAGTTAGCGCTTGTTCGCGAGCAAAATATCGACATTACACATTTTGAGGAAGACTTGGATGCTTTTAAACTAGCCTTTGCTAAGAACTATAATTCAGCTTCGACCAACTTTGGAAAAGCTATTGATGAAATCGACAAGGCCATCAAACGCATGGAAGAGGTTAAGAAATTCCTGACCACATCTGAAAACCAACTCCGTTTAGCTAACAACAAATTGGAAGATGTCTCTGTTAAAAAATTGACCCGGAAAAATCCAACCATGAAAGCGAAATTTGAAGCATTGAAGGGGGAGTAGAAAGCAAAAATGAACGGTATTATCAACTTAAAAAAAGAAGCAGGAATGACCTCGCATGATGCGGTTTTTAAACTGCGTAAGATTTTGGGCACCAAGAAAATTGGTCATGGTGGGACCTTGGATCCAGATGTAGTGGGTGTTTTGCCCATTGCGGTTGGCAAGGCGACCCGCATGGTTGAGTTTATGCAGGACGAGGGTAAGATCTATGAGGGGGAAATCACTCTGGGCTATTCCACGACGACTGAGGATGCTAGTGGGGAAGTGGTCGCAGAAACCCCTGTTTTGTCTCCCTTGGATGAAAAGCTTGTTGATGAAGCGATTGCGAGCTTGACTGGGCCTATTACCCAGATTCCCCCTATGTATTCGGCAGTTAAGGTTAATGGTCGCAAGCTCTATGAGTATGCGCGTGCTGGTCAGGAAGTGGAGCGTCCAGAACGTCAGGTGACCATTTATCAATTTGAGCGAACAAGTCCGATTTCTTATGATGGCCAACTTGCCCGATTCACTTTTCGTGTAAAATGCAGTAAAGGGACTTACATCCGTACTTTGTCAGTTGATTTGGGTGAAAAGCTTGGTTATGCGGCTCATATGTCTCAGTTAACTCGTACTAGTGCTGCTGGCTTACAATTAGAAGACGCACTGACCTTGGAGGAAATTGCTGAAAAAGTAGAGGCTGGGCAATTAGATTTTCTCCATCCTTTAGAGATTGGGACAGGTGATCTTGTCAAAGTTTTCCTAAGTCCAGAAGAAGCTACAGAAGTTCGCTTTGGTCGTTTTATTGAGCTAGACCAAACGGACAAAGAACTGGCTGCCTTTGAAGATGATACATTGTTAGCCATTCTAGAAAAACGGGACAAACTCTACAAGCCAAGGAAGGTTTTTAGCTAGATCCTTTAGGAATAAAAATCGGGTGATAGATAACAATTGCTTGATAAAACCCCATACTAATAGTAGAATGGGGTTGGGAATTATAATATTCCAATTGTTGCGAGTTGTAGATACTCAAATAATCTATATAGAAATTTAGAGGTGTGAAATGAAGCAATTTAAAATTCTTTCAGATAAATATTTAGAGTCCATTACAGGTTCTGGTGGGAACTTAGGCCCAGGAGTATATTGTGTAGACGTTAAAGGTCGAGCAAAATGCAGTATCAATCATGGAGAGTTTTGGGGGTACACGGGAAGTGTAGTAGTCAATGGCTGGATTAATTATGGTCCATGGGCACCTAGACCAGGATTTGGTGTGATAATTCCATGATGCAAAATGAGTTTCGAGAAAGGGTGGAGCAACTTCTTCAACAAAAAGAAATAAATGAAAATAGTGAGTTGAGTCACCTGTTTCGTCTTGCTATACAAAATTTAGACAGAAATGAAAAATACCAATCGGTCATGGCCAATTTGAGTCAAGGGTTGTCGCTTTACCTCATGACGCATCATTACCAGGCACCTAAGTCTGTCATTGATTTTGGTTTATGGATTGCCAAAGCTCCTAGCCAGGAAAGAGGGAGACTGGCTTTCTTGCAGATGCTTGCTCAAACCCTACAGGGCTTTCGTTAAAACTATCGAACATCAGAGGGAAGACTCTGGTGTTTTTTGCTGATGAGACTATAAATTTTGTAAAAAATGTGATAGAATAGACGACGGATAAAATAACGGAGGATAGCATGCAAAATAGACCAATCATTATTGGAGTGACAGGTGGTTCTGGTGGTGGTAAAACCAGTGTTTCAAGAGCCATTTTATCGCATTTTCTTGATGAAAAGATTTCCATGATTGAGCATGATTCATACTACAAGGATCAGTCTCATTTGACCTTTGAAGAGCGTATCAAAACCAACTATGACCATCCATTTGCCTTTGATACAGACTTGATGATTGAGCAGATGAAGGAATTGTTGGCAGGGCGTCCGGTGGACATTCCGACTTATGACTATACTGAACATACACGGAGCAGCAAGACCTATCGTCAGGAGCCTCAGGATGTCTTTATCGTTGAGGGCATTTTGGTCTTGGAGGACAAGCGCCTGCGCGATTTGATGGATATCAAGATTTTTGTGGATACGGATGATGATGTGCGCATTATTCGTCGTATCAAGCGCGATATGGAAGAACGTGGCCGTAGCCTTGATAGCGTTATTGACCAGTATCTAGGTGTGGTTAAACCCATGTACCATCAGTTTATCGAGCCGACTAAGCGTTATGCTGATATCGTCATTCCTGAGGGAGTCAGCAATACAGTAGCTATCGACCTGTTGACGACCAAGATTGCTAAGATTTTGGAAGAAGCTCGAAATAGCAAATAAACAGAATTGGAGGCCTTGCCTCCTTTTTCTATTTTTCCCTCATAATGGTACATAAATGGAGATTTTTAGGCATATTTTTGGTATAATAATACCCATGAAAGAGCAAGAAAATGAATAGTAGGTGGAGATGGAAAAGTATTTATCGGTAACAACTTTGACCAAGTATCTGAAAATGAAATTCGATAAAGACCCATACTTGGAACGGGTCTATTTAACTGGTCAAGTTTCCAACTTTCGTAAACGACCTACTCACCAATATTTCTCCCTAAAAGATGACCATGCAGTTATTCAAGCGACCATCTGGTCTGGGGTTTATCAGAAATTAGGTTTCGACCTAGAAGAAGGAATGAAAATCAATGTGATTGGGCGTGTGCAGGTCTATGAACCAAGTGGTAGCTACTCCATCATCATTGAAAAGGCTGAGCCTGATGGGGTTGGGGCGCTTGCGATTCAGTTTGAACAACTCAAGAAAAAATTGACAGAAGAAGGCCTGTTTCAAGAACGCTTCAAGCAAGCTCTGCCCCAATTTTCTAAGAGAATTGGTGTGGTAACCAGTCGCAGTGGAGCCGTTATTCGAGATATTATCACGACCGTCAGCAGGCGCTTTCCAGGTGTCGATATCCTACTTTATCCGACTAAGGTGCAAGGTGAAGGCTCTGCCGAGGAAATTGCTAGAAATATTGCGCGTGCTAATCAAGGGGACGATTTGGATTTACTCATTATTGGTCGTGGTGGTGGTTCCATAGAGGATCTCTGGGCCTTTAACGAAGAAATTGTGGTACGAGCTATTTTTGAATCTCGTTTGCCAGTTATCTCTAGTGTGGGGCATGAGACGGATGTGACCTTGGCAGATTTTGTGGCAGATAAACGAGCTGCAACACCAACGGCTGCTGCTGAACTAGCCACACCTGTGACCAAGTTGGATCTATTAGCTCATTTGCAAAATCAAGAAAAACGAATGGCAACAGCGGTCCGAAATGTCCTATCTAAGAAACAAGAAGCTTTGAAAAAATGCAGTCAATCTGTTATCTTTAGACAACCAGAACGTTTGTATGATGGCTATATGCAACGCTTGGATCAACTGCAATTGCGTTTGAAACAAAGTTTGCGAACACGGATTTCTGATAACAAGCAATTAGTCCAAGCAAGGACGCATCAACTGGTTCAATTATCACCTGTTACCAAAATCCAACGCTATCAAGACCGTCTAGGCCAGTTGGATAAGCTCCTCCGTAGCCAAATGGCGCTGGTTTATGATGCCAGGGTTGCTGAAGTCAAGAGACTTTCAGAAGCCTTGTTGATGTTGGATACCAGTCGAATCCTGGCGCGTGGTTATGCTATTGTCAAAAAAGAAGAGTACGTTGTAGATTCGGTTGAGAGTTTGAAGAAAAAAGACCAAGTAACGCTTTTGATGCGAGATGGTCAAGTAGAATTAGAGGTTAAAGATGTCAAAACAAAAGAAATTTGAGGAAAATCTAGCAGAACTGGAGACCATTGTCCAAAGTTTGGAAAATGGTGAAATTGCTCTGGAAGATGCGATTGCTGCCTTTCAAAAGGGCATGGTCTTGTCAAAAGAACTCCAAGCGACGCTGGACAAGGCTGAAAAGACCTTGGTCAAGGTCATGCAAGAAGACGGAACAGAAAGTGATTTTGAATGAAGAAGCAAGAAAAATTAGCTCTTGTCGAGTCAGCCTTGGAAGACTTTTATGGAGGCCAGCAGTTTGCCTCTAGTTTGCGAGAGTCTGTTCTCTATTCCATTCATGCTGGTGGCAAGCGTATTCGACCTTTTCTCTTGTTGGAAGTTCTGGAAGCCTTGCAGGTGGCTATTAAACCAGCTCACGGGCAGGTGGCCGCGGCCTTGGAAATGATTCATACAGGGAGTTTGATTCACGATGACCTTCCTGCTATGGATGATGATGATTACCGTCGGGGACGCTTGACCAATCATAAGAAATTTGGTGAAGCTATGGCCATTTTGGCAGGAGACGCTTTGTTCCTAGATCCTTACGCCTTGATAGCGCAGGCAGATTTGCCAAGTCAGATTAAGGTAGACTTGATTGCCAACTTATCCCTTGCTTCAGGAAGTCTGGGTATGGTAGCAGGCCAGGTTTTGGATATGGAAGGCGAACACCAGCACTTGTCTTTGGAAGAACTCCAGACCATTCATGCTAATAAGACTGGAAAACTGCTAGCCTATCCCTTCCAAGCAGCTGCTATCCTAGCAGAATTGGCACCTGAAATGCAGGCAAAGCTGAAAACTGTGGGTGAATTGATTGGACTTGCTTTTCAGGTCAGAGATGATGTACTGGATGTGACTGCCAGTTTTGAGGAGATCGGCAAGACACCTCAAAAGGACCTGCAGGCTGAAAAATCAACCTATCCTGCCTTGTTGGGCTTGGAAGAAGCTATTGCCTTTTGTAACCAGACTTTGGATCAAGCTAATGCCAAATTAGAAGAAATTGCCCAGCAGGTTCCCTTTGAGATAGAATCGATTGTAAGAGTAGTAGAAAGTTTGAGAATCAATGGCTAAGGAAAGAGTGGATGTACTAGCTTATAAACAGGGCTTGTTTGAAACGCGAGAACAGGCCAAGCGCGGTGTCATGGCTGGTCTAGTCCTAGCAGTCCTGAATGGAGAACGGTTTGACAAACCAGGAGAGAAAATTCCAGATGACACCGAGCTAAAACTCAAGGGTGAAAAACTCAAATATGTTAGTCGTGGTGGCTTGAAACTGGAAAAGGCCTTGCAGGTCTTTGATTTGTCAGTGGAAGGAGCTACAACGATTGATATCGGGGCCTCTACTGGAGGTTTTACCGATGTTATGTTGCAAAATGGTGCCGAGTTGGTCTTTGCAGTCGATGTTGGTACCAATCAGTTGGCTTGGAAATTACGCCAAGACCCAAGGGTTGTCAGCATGGAGCAGTTCAATTTCCGCTATGCTGAAAAGACTGATTTCGAGCAGGAACCGAGCTTTGCCAGTATTGATGTGAGTTTCATTTCCCTTAGTTTGATTCTTCCGGCCTTGCACCGTGTCTTGTCTGATCAAGGGCAGGTTGTGGCTTTAGTTAAGCCTCAGTTTGAGGCAGGTCGAGAGCAGATCGGGAAAAATGGAATTATTCGGGATGCTAAGGTTCATCAACATGTCCTTGAATCTGTCACAGCTATGGCAGTAGAGGAGGGCTTTTCAGTCCTTGGATTGGATTTTTCTCCCATCCAAGGTGGGCATGGAAATATTGAATTTTTAGCGTATTTGAAAAAAGAAGAGTCAGCAAGCAATCAGGTTCTTGCTGAGATTGAAGAAATAGTAGAAAGGGCGCATAGTCAATTTAAAAATGAATAAAAAAGAGAGACTTGAAAAAATTAGACGATTTGTGACAGATTATCAAATCGGTACACAAGAAGAAATTGTAGAACATTTGAAAGAGGCAGGCATCACTGCCACTCAGGCGACAGTATCACGTGATATCAAAGAGCTAGGCATTGTCAAAATTCCTTTGAGAGACAACACCTATGTCTATGAATTGCCAAAATCAATCGTAAAAAGTTTGCAACTAGCTGAATATAATATCGAATCGGCTCAATTGATGGACAAGATGATCAATCTCCAAGTTATTCCAGGAAATACGGCTTTTGTAAAAGCTCAGTTAATTGAGACTTTTGCGGACAAGATTTTCAGCTGTTTGGCTGATGATAGTTCGATTTTAGTCATGGCCAGAAGTGAAAGTCTAGCTGAGGAAATCTTTGAACAAGTAAAAAAATGGTAGGTCTATATGTTACTTGAAATTTCGATAAAAAACTTTGCCATTATTGAGGCTATTTCCCTCCATTTTGAAAAGGGGATGACAGTCCTGACTGGTGAAACGGGTGCAGGGAAGTCGATTATCATTGATGCCATGAATATGATGTTGGGAGCTCGTGCGACGACAGATGTTATTCGTCATGGTGCACCAAAGGCAGAGATTGAGGGGCTTTTCTCAGTTGAGAATAGTCGTCTTTTACAGGAAATTTTTGATGAGCAAGGTTTAGAATTAGGTGATGAAATTATCATCCGTCGGGAAATCTTGCAAAATGGTCGGAGTATTAGTCGTGTCAATGGCCAGATGGTTAATCTGTCTGTTTTGCGTGCTATTGGGCAACATCTGGTGGACATTCATGGTCAGCATGATCAAGAAGAGTTAATGCGTCCCCAACTGCATATTCAGATGCTGGATGAATTTGGTGATACAGCCTTTTGGGACTTGAAAGAAACCTATCAGACGAGTTTTGATGCTTATCGAAAAATGCGCAAGCAGGTTCTGGAAGTCAAGAAAAACCAACAGGAACACAAGGCACGTATCGAAATGTTGGAATTTCAAATGGCAGAGATTGAGGCAGCCAACTTGCAAGCAGGTGAAGACTTGACTCTCAATCAAGAGCGTGATAAACTGCTCAACCATAAAAATATTGCGGATACACTGACCAATGCCTACAGCATGTTGGACAATGAAGATTTTTCAAGTCTGGCCAATGTTCGTTCAGCCATGAATGACATGGAAAGTGTTGAAGAGTACGACCCTGAATACCGTGAAATTTCAAGCTCACTGTCTGAGACCTACTATGTCTTAGAAGATATTAGCAAACGTTTGGAAGCTATTATAGAGGACCTTGATTTTGATGGCAATCGTCTCATGCAGGTTGAGAATCGTTTGGACCTCCTTCATACTATTACCCGTAAGTATGGTGGGACTGTAGACGATGTCTTGCTTTATTTTGTAAAGATTACGGAAGAATACAATCTCTTGACAGGTAATAACCTTTCGTCTGAGGACATGGAAGCAGAGCTTAAAAAATTAGAAGTCAATCTTGTTGATTTGGCAGGTCAGCTTGCATCTGCTCGTCATGACTTGGCTCAGCAATTAGAATCTGAGATTAAACAAGAACTGCAAGACCTCTATATGGAAAAAGCCCAGTTTCAGGTTCGTTTTAGCAAGGGCAAATTCAGTCGTGAGGGAAATGAAATGGTTGAGTTTTACATTTCAACCAACCCTGGTGAAGACTTTAAACCCTTGGTCAAGGTTGCATCTGGCGGAGAATTGTCTCGCCTCATGCTAGCCATTAAGTCTGCCTTTTCACGTAAAGAAGGCAAGACAAGTATAGTCTTTGATGAGGTGGATACAGGAGTTTCAGGCCGTGTAGCTCAGGCTATTGCGCAGAAGATTCACAAGATTGGTCAGCATGGGCAGGTTCTGGCTATTTCCCATTTACCACAAGTGATTGCGATTGCAGATTATCAATTCTTTATTGAGAAGATTAGTAATGACCATTCAACAGTTTCGACTGTTCGTCTCTTGACGGTTGAAGAGCGAGTGGAAGAAGTTGCTAAGATGTTGGCAGGTGATGATGTGACGGAAGCAGCCCTGACGCAAGCCAGAGAATTGTTGAGAAACAGGGAGAAATAAGATGACAGATTATTATGTAATTGGAGATGTTCATGGAAAAGCTGGGATGCTGGAAGACCTTCTCAAAACATGGGATGGTCAGACCCAGTTGCTCTTTCTAGGCGATTTGATTGACCGTGGTGAGGATAGTCGCCGTGTTCTAGAGATGGTTAAGGACTTGGTCGATAATCAAGGGGCGATCTGTTTGTCAGGAAATCACGAGTATATGTTTTTGACTTGGCTCGATGCCCCAGAAGAAAGCTATGACCACTATCGTCGTAATGGTGGAGATACAACCATTAATTCTATCCTAGGTCGTCCCTTGGATGCACCAGTTGATGGAGTTGAGGATGCCAAGCGTGTTGCCACTGAAGCGGCAGACCTGGTCGAATTTATTCGTCAAATGCCATTTGTGGTGGAGACAGACAAGTATATCTTCGTTCACGCAGGTATTGATTTAACCTTGGATGACTGGCATGAAACCACAGATTATAAAAAGGTTTGGCTTAGAAAACCATTCCACGAAGCAGAAAATCATACTGGGAAAACTATTGTCTTTGGTCATACACCGGTTTATGGTTTGTTAAAGCAAGACCGAGGTACAGCTGAGCTTTGGACTACAGAAGATGGTAAGATTGGGATGGACGGAGGAGCTGTTTATGGTGGTGTCCTTCACGGGATTGTCTTTACAGACCAAGGGATAACAGAACATCACTTTATCGAAAATGACGGCTTTGTCGCTGAAGATTAGTACTCCTAGCAGGGTATGGTCTTGTCAAAATGTCAAAAACAATTTATAATAAATAGATACCCTGAAAGGAAGAGACTCATGAACTTAGAAGAATTGAAAAAACGACAGGAGAAGATCCGTAACTTCTCTATTATCGCCCATATTGACCACGGGAAGTCGACTCTAGCAGACCGCATTTTGGAAAAAACTGAGACAGTCTCCAGTCGTGAAATGCAAGCTCAGCTTTTGGATAGTATGGATTTAGAACGGGAACGTGGGATTACCATTAAGTTAAATGCCATCGAGCTCAATTATACTGCAAAAGATGGGGAAACTTATATTTTTCACTTGATTGACACACCAGGACACGTAGACTTCACCTATGAAGTTTCCCGTTCGCTAGCTGCCTGTGAGGGAGCGATTTTGGTGGTCGATGCTGCCCAAGGGATTGAGGCTCAAACCCTTGCCAACGTTTATCTGGCCTTGGATAATGATTTGGAAATCATGCCAGTCATTAACAAAATTGACCTGCCTGCTGCAGACCCTGAGCGAGTGCGTACAGAGATTGAAGATGTCATCGGTCTAGATGCCAGTGAAGCAGTTTTGGCTTCTGCCAAGGCTGGTATTGGTATAGAAGAAATTCTAGAGCAAATTGTAGAAAAAGTACCAGCACCAACGGGTGATGTGACGGCGCCTCTTAAGGCTTTGATTTTCGACTCAGTTTACGATGCTTACCGTGGGGTTATCCTCCAAGTGCGTGTCATGGATGGGGTGGTCAAACCTGGCGATAAGATTCAGCTTATGAGCAATGGCAAGACCTTTGATGTGACCGAAGTCGGTATCTTTACACCCAAAGCAGTTGGTCGTGATTTTCTTGCGACTGGGGACGTTGGTTATATTGCGGCTTCTATCAAGACGGTTCAGGACACTCGTGTGGGTGATACCGTTACCTTGGCAACCAATCCTGCGACAGAGCCATTACATGGTTACAAACAGATGAATCCTATGGTCTTTGCGGGTCTCTATCCTATCGAGTCAAACAAGTACAATGACCTACGTGAAGCCCTTGAAAAATTGCAACTGAATGATGCTAGTCTTCAGTTTGAACCAGAAACATCTCAGGCTCTTGGATTTGGTTTCCGTTGTGGTTTCCTTGGACTTCTTCATATGGATGTTATCCAGGAACGTTTGGAACGTGAGTTCAACATTGACCTCATCATGACAGCTCCGTCTGTTATCTATAAGGTTAATTTGACCGACGGTGAGTCTATGGATGTGTCAAACCCATCTGAGTTCCCAGACCCAACTAAGATTGCGACCATTGAAGAGCCTTATGTCAAGGCGCAAATCATGGTACCACAGGAGTTCGTCGGAGCAGTAATGGAGCTAGCTCAGCGTAAGCGTGGGGACTTTGTGACTATGGACTATATTGATGATAACCGTGTCAATGTTATCTATCAAATTCCTCTTGCTGAAATTGTCTTTGACTTCTTTGATAAACTTAAGTCTTCGACACGTGGTTATGCAAGCTTTGACTACGAATTGTCAGAATATCGCCCATCTAAGCTGGTGAAAATGGATATCCTTCTCAACGGAGACAAGGTGGATGCCCTCAGCTTTATCGTTCACAAGGATTTTGCCTACGAACGTGGGAAACTCATCGTTGATAAGCTCAAGAAAATCATCCCTCGCCAACAATTTGAGGTTCCAATCCAAGCAGCAATTGGACACAAGATTGTCGCTCGTACTGATATTAAGGCCCTTCGTAAGAACGTACTTGCTAAATGTTATGGTGGTGATGTTTCTCGTAAACGCAAACTCCTTGAAAAACAAAAAGCTGGTAAGAAACGTATGAAAGCTATTGGATCAGTTGAAGTCCCACAAGAAGCCTTCCTCAGCGTCTTGAGCATGGATGAAGAATAAGTTATCAGAAATGCCTTTCCTTGTTCACAGGAAATGTATATAAGAATCAATAGTAAAGCAGGCTTTAATGGCCTGCTTTTTTATAAACTATCAAGAAATCGGAGAAAATAATGGTATAGTAGATTGAAACTAGAATAGTACACCTCTACTTTTAAAACATTGTTAGAAATAGATTTGACTGTCCTGATAGATTTGCCCTGTTCTTATT
Source organism: Streptococcus sp. k-378 (assembly GCF_013277505.1). Lineage (NCBI taxonomy): Bacteria > Bacillati > Bacillota > Bacilli > Lactobacillales > Streptococcaceae > Streptococcus > Streptococcus sp. k-378. Next base: position 27,165 of record NZ_VMNC01000048.1, read on the forward strand.
TCATTTCACTATATTTTGGTGCAATAAGTGAAAAGTAGTCCGAATAATATAAGGATTGATTTTATTGTTTTTAAACTCA
>NZ_VMNC01000049.1:0-72817 GCF_013277505.1 Streptococcus sp. k-378
CTGTCTTAACGGCTCCCAAGTCACCATTGTCATGAACTGCTTTGACTGCTGTTTCACCTGCTGTTTTAGCTTCGGCTACTTTATCAGCGTCTTCTGCTGAGTCAATCTTAGCTTCTTCTTCTCTTTGCTTAGCTTCTAGTTCTTTGAGTTTTTCTGCTTTCGCTTCTTTTGTCAAACTCTTATCGGCATTGATTTCTGCCTTTTCTGCCTCTACTGCTTCAGCTAATGCTGCTTTGGCTGCTGTCTTAGCTGGACCTGTTTCTGCTTCTTGCCTTTCCCTTTCTTTTTTCTTAACCTCCCATTCGCTTTGCTTCATAAATATGTCTGTTTTAGGAACTAGAATAGTTCTCAGTACTTGATTATTCGAATCAATCACCTTCATATTAACATTGCCGGTTTTCACATCAAATTGTAAAGTTAGACGGGTTGCTGTCGGATGATGTCGAAAAACATCAAATGTCTGCAAATTATCTATAGCTTCGTCTTTATATAATTGATCAATTTTTCTGCCAGATTTAGGAACTTTACGTCTTACTTTATTAGATTCTGTAATATCATCATAATAGAGTTCGAATATTCCTGGTTTACTATTTTGAGTCAGCCAGTTGTACATACCCTGACCCCAGTAATCATAAAGCTTTATCGGAGTGTTAAAGATTTCATCTGGTACAGGAACCTGATCAACATTATATGAATAGTCCCCATTCAACCTTGATGCCCGGTCTTCCCCGACACTCCTAGCTCTTCTAACGGGAGCATGCTGACCAGAGTTACTTGTCTCTTCAGCACTTCTATCACTTCCGCTAACGGCACTACTGTTGCTTCTATCTGACCCTTCAGAACTTTCCCCATTATTGCTTGATGGAGAAGCGTCCCTATCACTGCCAACAGGAGTACGCTGAACAGAATTACTTGTTTCATCAGCACTTCGCTCACTTCCATTCGAAGCTTCACTAGCTCCCTCCGCAGCTGGATCCGATTTAGGCTCAGAACTCTCAAGAGACACCTCTGTAGCATTTACTGTAGTATCCGCCTGAACAACACTAGCTCGTGCTCCTAAAAACATCAATGCGGCAACCGCGACACTGGCGGCACCAAAGTGGTACTTACGAATGGAGTAACGGAAGACCTTTTCTCTGTTACACTTTCTAAAATCCATAACTCTTTCTCCTTTAAAGATATGATTGAAGAGAACATGTCATTTTCCTCTTCGATTGACAATAATATATAAATAGCAACTTACGACTATTTACCCCACTGTATCTCCTATGAAGAATATACAGTCTAGCAACAATTATACCACCCCCCCCCCCGAATTTTGCAAGGAAAAACATTTGATTTTTTAGGTTTTGTAATTCGAATGTAATAATGTCTTTAGTAAATCAAACGTGAAAATGTCCCATTTGATAAAATAGTCGTATGAAAAGGATCCAACTGAATATGAATGAAGCGAAAAAATATCTTGTGATAAAAGCTATAGACCAAGGAAAGAAAACAAAGAATCGAGCCTGTGTCGAACTGAACCTTTCTAAAAGACAAAGCAATCGTCTGCTACTAGCCTATCAACAGAAAGGAAAAGAAGTCTACTTCAGCAGAAAGACGAAAGCATTCGTTATAAAAGAAGTTGACGGTGACATCTACCTCAATATCGCTGACAAGATCTGTCACACAAAGGAGCTACTAGTTCATGAACTCTATTCGAAAAACTTTGAATCAGAACCAGAACAAAAAAAGAAAGACGCAAGTATGTCCCTCCACAAACCCATCCGTGGAAACTCACATCTTTCAAACAATATCTTCAGAAAAATAAAAAGGATTATGAAGAGTTTACTAGTGAGGAGCTTCATTCTCCTCAGCTACAAGTATAATCTATTTCTCGCTAAATGGGAAGCTGTTCCTTAAAGGAAATCACTCTATCCCTTACATTTAGGAGAGAGAAAGTAAGGAGTCTAAGACAAGCATTTCATTTGACAAAACAGCTTCAAGGGTTCCTCGTATCAAATAAAATCAAAATAATTGCCCTCAATCTCACCATTTTTTTGGGACATCATCACTTTCGATTGGCAATTCTTCAGTGAAATGAGTTTGTCACAAATCTCAAACCAGCTAAAAGTAGTTCATAAATAAATGCCAACTTCCTTTCTCTATCTGTAAGATACTCATCAGATTATATAGTCTAGGAAGTAAGAGTTCTTTTTTATCCTTTTTTTGTAATAGGCGTACCTCTCACTACTAATTACTTGCAATAATACCCGTATAACTTTTACAGCGGTGTTAGTTCAGCTCCTTCATAATATCGATGTTAACTTTTAACACAGACACCCTATCTTCACCTAGAAATCCAAAAATTTTTGTTACTGTATGCTTGTCAATGATTTCTTCCAGTCTAGGCAAGCTAATACCTGTTGTCTTAGAAATACGGGGGAGTTGTAGTTTAGCACTTTCTGGACTGATTTCTGGATCCAATCCCGAAGCCGATGTTGTTACCAAATCAGCAGGGATATCTCTGATTGAAATAGTTGGGTTTTCTTCTATGAGAAGAGACAGTTCCTTTTGAACACGTACTTTTAGTTCAGGATTACTAGGAGCCAGATTTTGGGAACCAGAAGTAATATCCCGCCTTTGTCCACTTGGGTCTCCTTCGCTAAGGTAGGTATTATACTGAATAGCAGATGGTCTACCATGCAGAAAAGCAGCTGACGAAAATTCTTGCCCAATTAAAGCCGATCCAATAAGCTTCCCATCCTGCTTAATTTGACTACCATTGGCTTGAACAGGAAAAATAAACTGCCCTAATCCGGTAATCAGCAAAGGGTAAAATAATCCACAAACCGCCCCAAATAAAAGACTTAGTCGGACAGAACGTCTGATATGTATAAATATTTTTCTCATGATTGTTATTCATTCCTTTCATGTTCAACCCAAGGAAAAGACACTGATTCTTTTAAACGTAAAGCAATGTAGATAAGTTTCAATCTTATTCCTCTAAATATTATATTATATTATATTAAACTAATCTTATCAGGATAAACCCAATAGATACAATAATGGAGTAATACTCATATCAATGATTTTAATTCCAATAAACGGGATGAAGACTCCACCCAAACCATAAATCAGCATGTTATGAGCCAAAACTTTTTCTGACCTTTGAGGCTTATAAGAAACTCCTTTCATCGCAATCGGAATTAGAAGAGGAATAATAATGGCATTGAAAATCAGAGCCGATAAAATTGCGCTGGAAGACGTTGATAATGACATAATATTTAACGATTGCATTTGGGGGATACTGGGCATAAAAATAGCTGGAATAATGGCAAAGTATTTGGCAATATCATTAGCAATTGAAAAAGTGGTTAAAGCTCCTCGCGTCATTAATAATTGCTTTCCAATTTCAACGATATCCAGAATCTTGGTTGGATCGCTATCTAAATCCACCATATTAGCAGCTTCTTTAGCAGCACTTGTTCCAGAATTCATAGCAATACCGACATCTGCCTGAGCTAGTGCTGGGGCATCATTAGTCCCATCTCCTGTCATCGCAACAACTTTTCCTAAGCGTTGTTCTTTTTTAATAGCTTCAATTTTATCTTCTGGCTTGCATTCAGCGATAAAGCTATCAACGCCTGCTTCTTGAGCTATGGTCGCAGCGGTAAGAGGATTATCACCGGTACACATAATAGTTTTAATTCCCATTGCCCGTAGGCGAGCAAAACGCTCAACTAAACCTGGTTTGATGGTATCCTTGAGAGCAATCACTCCCAAAATATTCTGCCCCTCCACTACTGCCAGTGGAGTTCCCCCAGCTGAAGCAATTCTTTCACTGATAGACTTCAAATCTTTCGGAATCACACCACCTTTACCTTTAATATAGCGACTTATAGCATCTGTGGCACCCTTACGTATCATTCCCCCATCAACAAAGTCTATCCCACTCATTCGTGTTTGAGCAGTAAAATCAATAAAGGTCATATCTTCAGAAATAGGAGGAATACTTGCCCCATATTCTTTAGCAAGCTTAACAATTGATTTTCCTTCCGGTGTATCATCCTGTAGAGAACTTAGCATAGCTGCTCTTATTAAAGACTCTTGACTAACACCATCTACAGGAACAAAATGAGCAGCCATACGATTTCCAAAGGTAATGGTTCCTGTTTTGTCCAAAATCATAGTATCCACATCACCACTAGACTCCACTGCTTTTCCTGACATAGCAATCACATTAAACCGTGTAACGCGATCCATACCTGCAATTCCAATTGCTGACAGCAGACCTCCAATTGTTGTTGGAATTAAACATACGGTCAATGCCACAAGAGTAGTAACTGTAATCTTTATGTGCAAAGCGCTAGCAATCGGGTACAAACTTCCAATTACCATTAAGAATATAATTGTTAAGCTAACTAGCAAAGTATTCAAGGCAATTTCATTAGGGGTTTTTTGCCGAGAAGCACCCTCTACTAAGGAAATCATTTTGTCCAAGAAAGACTCTCCAGCACGTGAGGTCATTTTCAACTTAAGCCAGTCACTAGCAAGAGTTGTCCCTCCTGTTACAAAAGCAAAATCACCACCAGGTTCTTTGATCACCGGAGCTGACTCTCCTGTAATAGCTGATTCGTCTACAGAAGCAATTCCTTCAATAACTTCACCGTCACCAGGAATTAATTCTCCTACCTTAACCAGAACGATATCTCCTTTTTGCAAGGCTGTGGCCTCAATAGTTTCTTCAAGAAGGGTCTGACCATCATTGTCAAAATAGAGTCGTCTAGCTGTCATATTTTCTTGCGTCTTTTTTAAACTTTCAGCCTGTGCTTTTCCTCTTCCTTCCGCAATGGATTCAGCAAAATTAGAAAATAATAAAGTTAAAAATAAGATCACTGCTACTATGCCATTATACAATTGACTACTTTGGCTATCTTGTTGAGCATCAACGGGGATAATTGTTAAAAAGAAGGTCAGAACAAAACCAACTTCAACTACAAACATTACTGGATTTTTAATCATGTAACTAGGGCGAAGTTTTACGACCGCTCCTTTAAGGGAACTGAGTAGTATCTTTTTTGTCAGAAAGTAAGTTTTCTTTGAAATCATAATAAACCTCATTGAGTTAGAAATTCAGCTAAAGGTCCTAGTACAAGGACTGGTAAGAAAGTTAAGGCTGATATAATCAACACTATCACACCTAAAATAATGGCAAAAGTCCCCGTATCTGTTTTTAAAGAACCTAGGGAATCATTCACATGTTGCTTAGTCATTAACGAACCAGCAATCGATAGCTGAAGAATCAAAGTCACATAGCGTCCAAAAAACATAGCTAATCCTGTAGATATATTCCAGAATAAAGTATTGTCTTTTAGTCCTTCAAATCCCGATCCGTTGTTAGCAGAAGCTGAGGTAAATTGATAAATCACTTGTGATAAAGAATGAAATCCTGGATTGGTAACACTGTTAAATCCTGCTGGCAATGAGACAGCTACTGCTGAAAAACCTAGAATAATCATAGGGTGAACCATGATGGCTAAAGCAATTAAAGTCATTTCTTTACCTTCAATTTTTTTTCCTAAATAAACAGGTGCACGCCCAATCATTAATCCACAAATAAAAACAGTAAGAAGAACGTACAGCATCATATTCATTATTCCTACACCTTTACCGCCAAATATAACATTGAGCATCATGTTAATCATAGCTACTCCACCACTTAGAGGAGTCAAAGTATCGTGCATATTATTCACGGAACCCGTTGTAAAAGCCGTTGTTATTTCTGTAAACAGACCAGACATTGGAATACCGAACCTAACTTCTTTACCTTCCATACTTCCCATTGATTGATTCAAACCCAATTGATGCAAGACAGGATTTCCTCTACTTTCTGACCAAACAATAATGGATAAACCAACAAAAAATAAGAATAGCATAACAATCAGAAGCGGTCTTGCCTGTCCTCCTAGTTTAATAAACGTAGATTTAGTGGACTTATAAGAAACTTTCTGTACAGATTCAAAGGGATGATCTTCCTTTTTCCTAGATGAAACCATATGACCAAAAACAACTACCATAGAACCTGGTAACAACATCATAGATAGCATTTCAATAATATTTGTGATTACATTAGGGTTTTCAAAGGGAGTTGCTGAATTTGCTGCAAAAAAACCACCACCGTTGGTTCCCAAGTGTTTAATAATTTCAAGAGAAGCGACCGGTCCCATTATAAGACCTTGTAAATTGCCCTCCAAAGTAGTCGCATATAACTCTTTTGATAGTGTTTGGGGAACCCCCTGTGAAATAAGTAACAAAGAGCCTATTATTGAAAAAGGAAGCAACACTCGAGTAATCACCCGAACAAAGTCAACATAGAAATTCCCCATGTCTTGATACTTGCCTGATACACCTCTGATAAAAGCCATAGCAGCAGCATAGCCTGAAGCAGCTGAGGTAAACATCATAAAAGTAATGACAACCATCTGACTAAAAAAAGACAAATCCCTCTCACCAGCATAATTTTGTAAATTAGAATTGGTGATAAAAGATATGACTGTATTGAAACTCAGGCTTGATTCTAATGAACCAACACGGGTGGGGTTCAAAAAGAAAAAGGCCTGTGTTCTTAGGATTACATAAGCCACTAGAGCCATAACAGCATTAGTTAAAATAAGGGCTACAGCATACTCCTTCCAAGTCATTCCTTTTTTGTCCACATCAAGCAACTTATAAATCCACCTATCAATAGGATCCATAATGGGATCTGCAAAAGTTTTTTGCTGGCTAGCTATATGGTAAAGATACTTTCCAGTTGGTAATATAATAATACAAGCCAGTACTAAGACAAATATGATTTGTAACATCTCACATTCCTCCTAAAATCTCTCCGGGTATAACAGAGCATAAAATAAATAACAGATTAATAAACCAAAAATTATTCCTAATACTATCATAGTACACTCTCCCTCTAATCACCTTTAAGGTGCTTATCACACCAAACAATAAAACCAATCATTAACAAAAAAATAAAAAATAAAACTAGAAACATTATGAAATCTACTAGCATTGTATCCTCCTTCAAGAATATAATCATTCTACCACGAAAAGTATAAAAATGATATAAAGATTACGGATATAAAATAAAGATTATATAAAGATTGTCTCCTAAAATAACCTAAGACAACCTATCCTAAGACTTGTTTCAAATAGCTGCCAAGAAATTACAAATCAGGTGAATAAAATTCTTTTTGGATTATTTGTCATCATAATTTTCAATCTTAATCATACGATAACCGATACCAATATGAGTTTGAACCATTTTAGAGTAACCCAATCCTAATTCGATTTTTTTTCGCAATGTATTAACAAAAACTCTCAAAGCAGAAAAATCTTCCTCATAATATCCCCAAATTTCCTTGACAATAAAACGATAAGTCAACACTCTATCAACATTCTCTGATAGAAGACAAAGCAACTTATACTCAATCGGGGTTAAGTGAATTTCTTGGTTATTAACAAATACACGATTAGATAAAAAATCAACATGTAGCCAGCCATTAGTAAAAGATGATTTTTCAGAATTACCGTCACTTTGTTGATTAATCTGCTTTGACCTCCTAAGACTAACTCTTAACCGAGCGAAAAGCTCATCAATGCTAAAGGGTTTCGTCAAATAATCATCTGCCCCAGCATCAAGTGCATCAATCTTGTCACTTTCTTCTCCACGTGCACTAACAACAATAACAGGTAGCTGTGAAAAGCTACGAATCTTGTCAATAATGTCTTTACCATCCATATCTGGCAAACCCAAATCCAATAATAATAAATCTGGAAATTGCGAAATGATCTGACGCAAAGCTTCCTCTCCAGTCCGAACTGATACATAATGATAACCTTCAACTTCCATTGCTAAGGATAAAAGTCTGTTAACGGAAGAGTCATCTTCACAAATTAAAATCTTAACATTTTCATTTTTCATGTAATACATTCACCTCCGCTAGTGGTAGTGTAAATCCAAAGATAACTCCTTTAGGAGTATTGTCATGGACGTAAATAGTCCCCCCATGTGCTGTAATAATACTCTTACATAAAGATAGTCCTATACCTAGGCCTCTTTTACCATCGGATGCCAAATTTTCTGATGTATAAAAAAGGTCAAAAATCTTTTCTTTTGCTTGATCGTTAATACCAGGACCATCGTCAGAAACCTCAACCACCAGGTTCTGATCCTTTCTATTACTCGTCAATGTAATTAAAGATCCTTCATGCGTATATTTAACTGCATTGTTAATGATATTAACCAGTACTTGCACAATCAAGGGAGCATCCATTTTAGCTATTAATAAATCATCTGATAAAATTAAAACAAAGTCATGATTCTTAATATGTTGATCCACATGTTTCAAAGCTTCTTCAATCAACTCATCGAAAACATTTATTCTTAATGAAAGAGTAGTATCATTATCCAATTTAGTAATTGACAATAAATTTTCAATCAGATTAATCAACCACATAGAGTCATCGTAAATATAGGCAGCTAATTCTATCATACGCTGTTTCTCCATAATTCCCCCCGTCTCCATCATTAATTTAGACTGACCTGATATGCTTGTAAGTGGAGTTCTCAAATCATGTGAGATTCCCCTTAACAAATCAACCCTTAACTGTTCTTTTTGTATTTTAAGTTCCATTTTTTGTTGTTCTTCGCGTAATGCTTCTTTTTCTAATGCCAAGGATGCCTCTCCTAAAACAGTTAGAATAACAGATTTTTCAAACAGGTCAATCATTGTTTTATCCTCTATTAAAATACCAATAATAGCAAAAACAGAATCTTTACCTCTGACAGATAAATACAGAAATTTAGCAGCAGACAAGGTGTTTGTTGTTGCTCCAGCTTGTTTATTATTATATAAAACCCACTCAACCACTCCTCGCTCATTGTACTGATAGTAATCAGCTAAGGTCCTCAAAGAATGACTGGTAGGGAAATATTTCGGCGTCTCCAAAGTACCACCTGTTACAGGATAAATCACCACATCACTATTCAATAATTTTTTGACTTGAATAGCTAGTTCTTCTAAAATAGAAGGAATAGAGTCTGCCTGAGATAATCCTCTATTTGTTTGTAGTAACAACTCTGTTAGATAAGATTTTTCAGTAGATAATCTTGCCTGCTCTTGAATCCTTTTTATGAGACTAGAAGTAATCAGACCAGTAATTAACATAATAGCAAAAGTCATAGGATAAGTAGGATTAAAAGAAGTAAAAGTGTAGTAGGGGGCCACAAAAAAGTAATTAAAACAAAGAACTGATAAAATAGAAGAAATCACACTATAAAGTTTTCCTTTTGTCCAAACAGCATTTATTTGAACACTTAATATATATATTATTATAATGTTGTTGGTACTGAGATTCCAGAAACGAAATAAAAGACCTGTTAAGGTTACTAGCAACAATACCACCAGTGTTTTAACCAAATCACTGAAAGAAAATTGCCATTTAGAAAACCAAGAAGGCAACGAGAGCTTACCAACCGAAGTCTCTTTTTTTCCTCTAGTATTATGGACTACAAACATATCCAAATCAGGAACATTCTTACTAAGAACTTCCACAATATTTTCTTTAGGCCAAATAGTTCTGGAGCCACTTTTTCCGACTACTAACTTAGAAACACGGCTCAATTTTGCGTAATCAGCAATCTGCTTGGTCACATTATTATAATCCATAACTGTCACCTTAGCTCCCAACCGCTCTGCCAATTCCAAGTTCTGATGTAACTCCTGATTAGTCAGTTCCCTATCTAAACTACCAATATACAGGGCTGTAAAGTCTGCATTAAGAGCACTTGCTAATCTTGAAGCAGCGCGAATGACATGTGAAGAGGAGGGAGAGGGTGACACACAGACCAAGACATGTTCCTTGGTCACAATACTATCTTTAACTTTTTTTCCTCGAAAAGCACTTCCATTAATCTGATCAGCTGCTTTGCGCAAAGCGATTTCTCTCAAAGATATTAACTTTTCTTCAGTAAAAAAGTGACGCTTGGCCAATTTAGCTTGCGATTTAGAATAAATTTTTCCTTTATCCAATCGTTCAAGTAAATCTGATGGGTCAATATCTACAAGTTCAATCTGATTAGCCTGATCAAAAATAGCATCTGGAATTATCTCATTAACTTGAATCCCTGTAATAGCTTCAATCACATCGTTTAAACTTTCAATATGTTGGACATTTACAGTAGTATAGACATCAATCCCTGCATAAAGCAGTTCCTTAATATCTTGGTACCTCTTTTTATTACGTGACTCAAAACAGTTAGTATGAGCCAATTCATCCACTAAAATAATGCGTGGTTGACGCCTTAAAGCAGTATCAATATCAAACTCATTTAAGGTGATACCTTTATATTTTATTGTTTTAGGAGATAATTGCTCAAGACCAATCAGTAAAGCCATAGTCTCAGGTCGATTATGAGGTTCAATGTAACCTACTACCACATCTACTCCAGCTTTTTGAGCTCGCTGCGCTTCTCTAAGCATAGCATAGGTTTTTCCAACTCCTGCAGCATAACCAAAATAAATTCTTAACGCCCCTGTTTTCATAACATCACCTTAGTTAACCCAACCTTTTGTAGTAAAATCATTTATCAGAAGTCATTATAACCTAATTTTATTTTTTTTACAATAGCCTTCCTGAGATTATATCATGGGACGAGTATGAGTTCACCAAGGGAAAGATGAGTTTCATTGCGCAAGATTTTAACAAGCTCAATATCATCACTGTTCTTGAGGGTAGAACACAAGCTGTCATTCGTAATCACTTTCTTAAGTATGATAGAGCCGTCCGATGTCGCGTCAAAATTATTACTATGGATATGTTTAGTCCTTACTATGACTTGGCTAAACAGCTTCGCTTTCGAATTTCTAGGCTCAGGCTGAAACAGTCTCCCAGACTGTTTCACTCCCTAATGCAAAAATTGTTCTTGATCGTTTTCACATTGTGCAACATCTAAGCCGTGCTATGAGTCGTGTCCGTGTCCAAATCATGAATCAATTGGATCGAAAGTCTCATGAATACAAGGCCATCAAGCTCTACTGGAAGCTCATCCAGCAAGATAGTCGTAAACTCAGCGATAAACGATTTTATCGCCCTACTTTTCGTATGCACTTGACCAATAAAAAAAATTCTAGATAGACTTTTGAGCTATTCAGAAGACTTGAAACACCACTATGATTTCTACCAGCTCTTGATTTTTCACTTTCAGAATAAGGAGCCTGACAGATTTTTCGGACTTATTGAAGACAATCTTAAGCAGGTTCATCCTCTTTTTCAGACTTTCTTTAAAACCTTCCTCAAAGATAAAGAGAAGATTGTCAACGCCCTTCAACTACACTATTCTAACGCCAAATTAGAAGCAACCAATAATCTCATCAAACTCATCAAACGCAACGCCTTTGGTTTCCGGAACTTTGAAAACTTCAAAAAACGGATTTTTATCGCTCTGAACATCAAAAAAGAAAGGACGAAATGTGTCCTTTCTCGAGCTTAGCTGACTTCAACCCACTACAGTTGACAAAGAGCCAAAAATCCCCTGGCAAGTACCAGAGGATAAGAGCTTATTTCATTGTTGGGAAGAGCAATACATCACGGATAGTAGTTGTATCCGTGAGGAGCATGCAGAGACGGTCGATACCGATTCCCAAACCACCTGTTGGTGGCATACCATATTCAAGGGCTTCGATGTAGTCGTAGTCGATACCTGTCGCTTCATCGTCACCAAGTTCTTTAGCTTTAGCTTGGGCTTCAAAACGGCTAAGCTGATCGATTGGGTCGTTGAGCTCAGTAAAGGCATTACCGTACTCCTTAGTCATGATGAAGAGCTCGAAACGGTCAGTAAAGCGTTGGTCTTCAGGATTTTTCTTAGCCAGTGGAGATACAGCTACTGGATGTCCATAGACAAAGGTTGGTTGGATTAAAGTTTCTTCAACAAACTCTTCAAAAAAGGCATTGATGATGTGACCAACCTCAGTATAGTGTTTCTCAACAGGAACTTTTTTCTCAGCAGCGATAGCTTTAGCTTCTTCCAAAGTCATGTCTTGCCAGAAATCGACACCAGTAATTTCTTTGATAGCATCCACCATGTGAACACGTTTAAATGGTTCGTTGATTTTTATTTCAGTTCCTTGGTAGTTGACTGGACCGTCGCCCTTAACTGATTTAGCAGCATGTTGGATAATGCCTTCCGTCAAATCCATGATATCTTGGAAGTCAGCATAAGCTTGGTAGACTTCGATAGAAGTAAACTCAGGGTTGTGAGTAGCATCCATTCCTTCGTTACGGAAGATACGGCCAATTTCATAGACGCGTTCCATACCACCCACGATAAGGCGTTTCAAGTGAAGCTCAGTCGCGATACGAAGCACCATGTCAATGTTTTGGGCATTGTGGTGGGTGATAAATGGACGGGCAGAGGCACCACCAGCTTCGTTGTGAAGAACAGGTGTTTCCACTTCAAGGAAACCTTTTTGGTCAAGGTAACGACGGATTTCAGAGATGATTTTTGAACGAGTGACAAAGCGTTCAAAGCTTTCACGGTTAGAAATCAAGTCAAGGTAACGTTTACGGTAAATTGTTTCAACGTCTGTCAAACCATGGAATTTCTCTGGTAGAGGACGAAGAGCCTTAGACAAGTGTGTGATGTGAGTAGCCTTGATAGAGAGTTCTCCCATATCTGTACGCATCACTTCGCCTTCGACACCAAGGAAGTCACCAAGGTCTGCTTTTTTGAAGATTTCGTAGTTTTCTTCACCGACAGCATCCTTACGAACGTAGATCTGGATTTGGCCTTCGCGGTCTTGAAGGTGGGCAAAACCTACTTTACCTTTACCACGTTTGGTTACCAAGCGTCCTGCGATAGTAGCTGTTTCATTTTTATCATGTAATTGTTCTTTATCGAGATCAGCAAATTTATCTTTTAATTCTTGTGAATTTGCAGTGCGTTCAAAGCGTTTTCCGAAAGGATCGATTCCTTGTTCACGGAGCGCAGCCATTTTTTCACGGCGAACGATCTGCTGGTCATTTAGTTCTTCCATATGTTCTGTTGACATGGGATCCTCCTAATTTTACTCAAAATTGAATACGATGAGTCTTTTTTGCGATACTCCCATTTTATCATAAATAAGCAAGAAATTCACGGATAATCTTTAAAAACTAAAAAGAACTTGACGCTAAGATCACTGAGCCAAATCACTGAAAAGACTGGGATAAGCAAGAAATTCCAACATCTCAGAAAAGGAAATCTGACCATGTTTATGGATTACACTTTAACCCTTGTAACTTTCATGACGTGTGCTACTTTTTATATAAGAGCAAACCAAGCAAATCTAAAACTTAAACAATTGACGTAAAAAACATTAACAACTTGAATCTTGTCATTCATACACCTGATATGACAGAATAGGATAATTTTTAACCTTTTAGTCTTTTGATTTTTTTACACTTCTTGCCAATTTTCTTGGTCTTCTTTAAAGCGTTTTAGGAGATCCAAGCCTTCTGGCGTGATATACCCTTCTTCTTGGGCTAAATGAATGAGCTCACTGTAGTTAGAAAGCGTCACAAGTTTAACACCAGCATCTGCAAAGTTCTTATCTGCTTTTGGCAATTGGTAACTAAAAATCGCTACAACTCCAAGTACATCTGCTCCTTCGCGTTTAGCTGCTACTACGGCTTCAAGAACAGAACCACCAGTTGAAATGAGGTCTTCAACCACTACCATCTTTTGTCCTTGAGCCACACGGCCTTCAATTTGGTTACCAGCACCGTGGTCTTTTGGTTTGCTACGGATGTAGGCAAATGGCAGGTTCATCTTGTCAGCAATAATAGCTCCGTGAGGAATCCCTGCCGTCGCAGTTCCTGCAATGACTTCTACCTCAGGAAAGGCTTCTTTGATAGCATCCACAAAACCATTTTCAATGAGAGTACGAGTTTCTGGATAGGCTAGTGTCACACGGTTATCTGTATAAATTGGTGACTTGATACCAGATGCCCAAGTGAAAGGCTCCTCTGGTTTGAGGTAAACGGCTTGAATTTTCAAGAGGTGGCTAGCGATATCTTTAGCAAGTGTCATGGTATTCTCCTTTTATTTTTCTAATCTAGTTCTTTAATTCCAGTCCTGTGTCCATTCATCTTTGATGGCATGATAAGCTGCAACAGGATCCTCAGCTTGGGTAATGGGACGTCCCACTACAATATAGTCACTGCCGATTTGATAGGCATCAGCAGGTGTCATAACGCGTTTTTGATCTCCAACCGCAGCACCTGCAGGACGAATGCCCGGTGTCAGACAGATAAAATCTGGATTGGTAGCCTGCTTGATGACTTGTACTTCCTGAGCCGAGCAAACGACACCATCCAAGCCAGCTTCAGCTGTCTTCTTAGCATAATGAATGACAGACTCCTGCAGGCTGGTTTGGATATTTTGAAAATCCTGCATCTGAGCTTCCGATGTTGAGGTCAGCTGAGTCACTGCAATCAATTTGGCTTGATTTCCAAGACCTTCACGCGCAGCCTTCATCATCTCTACACCGCCAGCAGCATGAACATTGGTCATATCCACACCAAGCTGAGACAAGACCTTCATAGCTGACTTGACTGTATTGGGAATGTCATGAAGCTTGAGATCCAAAAAGACACTATGACCCAGACCTTTCAAGTAAGATACAATCTCAGGACCCGTTGCGTAATAAAGCTCCATCCCTACCTTGAGATAAAGGCTTTCTTCTGCTGGGAAAAGAGCTAAAAATTCCTTGACCGCCTCAAAACTAGGAAAATCAAGAGCAATGACTGGACGATGTTCTCGCATAGGTTTCTCCTTTTACCTTTGCTAGTGAGAGAGTCTGGCCAACAGAAGCTACGAAAAAAGGAACCTGCCAACAGCAAGGTTCCACGAAAAATGGGTAGTCTCCACCCTTTCACCGTCTAACCTTAGCTGCCTCTCTGGACTGCTTTAAAGGTTTTCTATTATTCTATTATTTCTACTAGTACTTGTCAAGTAAAAACAGCTAAATCCATGTTGACTGCTATTGAACACCTCACAAGACTCTTTCCAAAAGAATAGTTAAAGACTTTCACTTCGGACAGAGAAAAAGAGTTTGCTTGTTACCCTTTAATTGAACAAATGGGAATTCTGTTTTATTTTGCGGATGCCTATTCATCTTGGCAAAGGGGAAGTAATGAGAATGCGAATGAACTTCTTCGTGGGTATTTTCTTAAACCGATTTGGCAACAATTACCGAAAAAATCCTTAATGATGCTTTGCTAGCTTATTAATCACCGTCCCCAAAAATACTTGGATTACAAGACAGTTTTTGAAGCACTTTTTGAAGCACTTATAGAGGAGATTTAAAAATGTTGCATTTTTTATTGCAATTTATCAGTTATCTTATCACCCAAAACTTCTGCAATTAGTATGAGCACTATTGTTATTTTTCTTTTTTCGTACACTCAAATCAAAATATAGCAATAAGACTATTCTGTAGAATTGCTGTCAAAAAGATCAGTTCATTTTTTCCTTCCCACTTGTGTTTATAATCATTAAAATAACTCAATTAAGAAATTTTCTTTTTCCTAATAGTTATCGTAATTAAAGTTAATAGAACAACAATCCAAATAAGTAGTGTTAGATTAGGAATTAGAGTTTTATTCCATGAAAATTCCTCCCATTTTGTGAAAAACTTAGTAAACAGTCCCATAAAACTATAATCTGTTATCTTCGCAACTGTCTTATCCAAACCAGATAGCATCGGTAAGAAAGCAACTAAAATCATAGCAGGAAGACTGATAACCTGAGCTACTACTTGGCTCTTCGCGGTTAAACCTATCAATAAATAGAATAAAATGATGGATAAAGAGGTTAGAAGAACGATTGTAATATAATTAAAAGTATGTACAATTGTAACTCCTAAAATAAGAGGAGTAGTTCCCATAATCACAAAAGTTAGCAAAAAAGGAAGAAACATAGTTGATAAAATGTATTCGGAGCCTTTAACACCACTCAACAGAAGAGTTTGTAAATTGTACTTTTCTTTTTCTTCAGACAAGATAATAGTTATAGGACTTCCAACAGCCAAAGCCAAAGAAAAAGGTAAACACATCATCAAAAGAACTAATGCCTGTTGATCGTTGACCTTCCCCTGTGTTTCCATAAGATATTTATAAAAATATGTGAAAGCAAAAGGCACTAAAACTTGCAATAAAATACTCTTATTGGAAAGGATAATTTGACAACGCAACCATACCAAAGCCAGAAACCGTTTAAGCATTTAGCTTTCCTTCTGTTAATGTGATAAAAATATCTTCTAAAGTAGGCTCACATGAATGAATTGAAAAAATATTTTCCAGATCAGCCTGAGATACCTGTTCTAGTGATGTAAAATCAAAAGTTATCTGATTCCCATTATAATCTGTAAACTTAATCTTTTTATCTTTATTATATCTTTGAATGAGTTCAGAAGGAGCTCCTTGCTCAACTAATTTCCCTTTATTTAATAAGGCAACATAATCACATAAAAGAGTTGCTTCATTCATATCATGAGTCGTTAGAAAAATCGTTGTCCCTGCTGTTTTCAATTCTAAAATTAACTCATGAATTGTTCGAGAAGTTGTGGGATCTAGACCTGAGGTCGGTTCATCCAGAAAGAGTACAGCGGGGTTGTTGATAAGAGCTCGTGCTAAAAGCATTCGTTGCCTCATTCCAGTGGATAATTTTCCTGCTACCATCTTGCGACTATCATATAATCCTACTCGCTTTAACAAATTATCAACACGTGATTTACTAATATTATAAAATTTACTATAAAAAAGAAGATTGTTATACAGAGACATTTTCTCATAAAATCCACTTGTATCGCCAACCAATCCAATTCTCTTTAATTCACCGCTTGTTAAATTTTGAGATTTTTGTCCCAAAATAATAGATTGTCCTTTATCGGCAAGGAACTGCCCAGTCAGAATATTAATCGTTGTGGTCTTTCCAGAACCAGATGGTCCTAAAAATCCAAAAATCTAACCTTCTTTAACAGTGAAGCTTATATTATTTAAAGCTATTTTATCACCAAAACTTTTTGATAAATGGCTAACTTCAATCATACTCATTGCACCTCCTTTATATTCTACATTTTTACTTAACATCTATTTACTTATCTTTATCAAATAAACGTCTTAAAAAAAACAATAACATTAAGCATATAACCGTTAGCAAGATTGTTTCAATATTATTGATAATACGATACATTCTCAAGCAGTATAAAATAATTATATATATGCAAATGCTCATTATACCTATTTTTTTAAACATACTAAGCCTCCTTGCTAAATAATAAAGTTATATAATAACTAAGACACACTATACCTAACATAATAAATATCCACAGCATTAAAAATATTATCATACCAATAAAAATATCCACTGGTAACTGAATAAATGTTCTAAAATTAACAAGCAAAAATAAAATCTCAAACGATGAAAAAAGCCATACTATATTTTCCAATGATGGCAAAAATAATACCCAAGAACAATACTATTAATTGTGTTTCTATAACAGTGAACTGCCCAATAGCAGATAAAAAAGCTACTCCTCCTGATAATAAGCAAAAACAAACTGAACGAATAAATGTTTTCGCTCTAATATTGTTATCTTTCACTTTATTATTTTTTTACAAATTGGACATTCTCCGTTTTCCAGAACATATTTTTCTTGACTTAGAGCATGATTTCTCATATTATAAACGTAAGCGTTATCTATTAGGATTTCATTATAACATCCCAGAAATATTTTAATTATTAAATTAGTCATTATCCCTCCCAAAATAGCAGGCATCTCTGGTGTAGTCGGCCACTTTGTCTTATCAGATAAAGTGTACTTATTTATATCTTTGTTTATATTCCGACAACCAAAGCAAGAACCGATGGTAGGGATATATATATTATCAATAATAAGATAGCATCCATTAAACCCTCCTGATATGTAGGATATCTTATGCGATACAGCAAATTGATTGACAATTTTTATAATATCAATGGGCGTATCAATTGCTTTAACGATAAAATCTATACTCCCATATTCCGCAACAATTTTTTCTCATTCTTCTACTGAAGAAACTTTAATAGAAATAGGTACTACCTGAACATCTGAATTATACTTGTGTATTTTTTCAGAAAGAACATTAATCTTCTCCTTACCAACATCCGACTCTGTATAAAGAATTTGCCTATTTAAATTTGATGGTTCTATTATATCGTAATCAGCGACAATAAGTTTCCTCACTCCATACATACTTAGACTTAGAGATATATAACATCCTAAGGCTCCTGCTCCTAATACTAATACTGTTTTATTCTGTATTTTATTATACTCTTCATTATAAAATAACGAATAGCAACCTTTAGTTCTAGAATATCTACTATCAATATCTATCTCATCCGAAATTAAAATTTGTTCATTTAATAGTTCAAATGTTAGTTTACTGCCTAATACTTCTTCTATCTCTAATAGTTCCTTACAACTATTAAATAGATCGTTGATAAATTCTTGCGAAATTTGAGGTTCTATAGCTATTTCCCGCATACTCCGAACACGCAAATACATTATACCTTCTTTTTTATAAGCAAAAACATAACTATTTACGTAGAACATATTTCGTCCTTCCTCTCATATATAATATAGAAAGCAGTATAGAAACAACCACCCCTCCTATACTACGAACAATAATATTAGGTGTCAAAAACTGTAATAGTTGACTCAAAGGGAAATAAATAATAACAAATGCTATTAAAAGTTGAACTATATATTGAAAATTCAAGTTATTATTGTTAGAATTCAAGTATCTTAAAATAATACCACTATCATACTGAAAAAAAAGGAATTGAATTAATAAAAATCATACCTAAGTTAATGATAAAAAATAAGAGTCCAAGCAATTTATACGATGTGAACAATAAAACAAGTAAACCTGTAAGTGATAAAATCGAATTTGAAGCAATTCCTGCTAACATAATTTTCAAAAATTGTTTTTTATTTTTTAAGAATTGCACCCCACTTAAATCTACAAAAAAAGCCAAATTAAACAAAAGTAGCATTATTCCACAATTTGGGATCTCAATTTGATAATTATTAGCAATTATTGCATGACTAAATTCATGTATCGTTGCAGATATAATAACAACAAGCAACCAAAATAAAAGAATGTTTAGCGTTATTGGAAAGTTTTGGAAATTAGTCAAAATATCCGCCCTATAAATATACATAATAAAACATTGCAAAATAAGAGCCAATGGGAAAATACCAAATAGGATTTTTTCAAAATTCTTATTAAATCTTTTATAGTTTAATTTTTCAGATAATGTTATATTAAAGTCCCAAGATATTTTAAAAATATTTATCTTTTTTCGTGATTTCATAGAATCTATAAGTCCCATTTTACTAAGAACAATATAAAATCTTAAATAATATTTCTTCCCTACTAACACTAATAAGTCCTATATGGTAAATTCTTGACCTATTAGTTGCTCTAACCATTTTTTTCCTGTTTCCCAACTAATACATGTTTCTTACTGGATGGTATATATAGATGATACTGTCCCTCAGTCCGCAATCAATAAAATAATAACTAATTCTATTAATCTCTTGCTGCAAGACTAATACGGAAAATTCAAATGACTGTCTAAAATGAAATTGAAAAAGCTTAATGTTAGTAAATGAACAAACTTCAACAACCAGCAAGAGCAAGGATTGCTAAACCAAATCCGATACCTGTTGCAAGTCCAGCTGAAAAATCACTAACTGGTACTGAAATTTTTTCAATTTCCTCAAATAAAAAGTTATCTTGCATGATTATCACTCCCTATCTTTTTAACAATAGGCTACTCCAATTAAGAGAACTACCCCAGTTCCAAGTAAAACTCCCCCAAAATTCACCATCTGTAGAGGCTACGATTTCTTCAATTTCTTCAAATAAGAATACTTCATCTGACATATGTGTTACCTTCTTCATAAAAAATTATTTTGCAATCGATTACACTGCATAATGTAACATAAAGAAAAACAGATGTCAAATATTAAACGTAAAAACTAGTCACTAAAGTACTATGAGAAAAAAGGTAAAACCTAGCGACGCGATGAGCGCTGGGTCGTTTGGTTTCGATTGCTCTCTTCCTCTTGTTTTTTCTGTTCTTCTTCTAAACGTTTACGTTCTTCTTCCTGCCTTTTCTCAGCTTCTTCGGCCTCTTTTTTGGCTTTTTCTTCTGCTTCCATAATCAATTTATCCGCTACAGTGTAGCTGTAGATTCCAGCTTCCATATCGACCACACTTGGTTCTGACAATTGAGGCTTAATCTTACTGTAATAAGGCAGTTTCTTACTCATTTCAGATAGAGGAACCAAGACTTCGTCCGAATCATTCATGGTCAATCGAATTAAATCGGAAGTGACCTTGCTGGGAGCTAGTTCCACCTTTTGGATAGCCGCCTTGAGTTCTGGGCTAATTTGAGAAAGTTCTGAGACAAAAGCCTTGATTTTTTCACTATCATTAAAGAGAACTGATATATAAGTTTCTGGTAGACTGACCAAACTCACAGCACTGGTCTCAAGCTGACCACTGGAAAGAATAGGATAATGGTTTTCACCAGAAATATAGTAGGCCACAATATCATATTCCTTGACCTTGATAGTGAACTTGGTTGGAAATTGATAAACAAGTTGAGCTGATTCAACCCAATAGTTAGACTTAATCTGCTTTTCATATTTTTCCTTGTCTAGCAGAAGGTTAATCGTATAATCCGAATCCTGAATACCTGAAGCCTGTCGAATATCATCAGCCGTAGTGTGCACCGTTCCCTCGACACGAATATCCTTCATGGTCGCATAAGGACTGAGTAGGTAGGCAGAGACAATCAATAAAAGCAGACTTGGAAATAAAATCGTTAGAGCTCGCAAGATATGGATACCAGGAATCTTTGCTTTGGCTAGTTTTTCTTTTGTAGCCTTTTTAGCAAGCTTTTTATCCTGTTCCTCGCTCTCTTTAGACCCTGATTCTTCTATCTCTTCTTCCTCTTTGTCAGCCTCTGAGGATGCTACTTTTTCCTCAGACTCTTCCTTAGCTGATTCTGGGTCTTTTGGATTAGATTCACTCTCTCGGTCCCCAGTTTCATCTGACTCTTCAGATTTTGAAGCCATTCGAGCCTGTCTTTCCTTTTCCTTCTCCTCAGCTAGGGCTGCCTCTTCTTCAGCCTTCTTTTTTAGGTATTCTTGGTTTCGTTTCTGCCATTCTGATAACTCTTTAAATTCTTCGAGGATTTCTTTGCCCTCATTTTTCTTATCTTTTGACATTTACTTTCCTTATGATAAATCTTTTTTCAACAATTGATAAAAATCTGCTAGAGATTTCAATTCCTTGGAAGCCTTCATCTTAGCTTGGTAGTCTTCCTTGTGGCTTAGTAAGTGAGACAGCTTCTCTTCCAAACTATCCAAAGTCAAATCACTTTCTTGAAGCTCTTCTGCATAGCCTTTTTTTACAAAGTAAGCTGCATTTTCAATCTGGTCTCCACGACTAGCTTCACGACCAAGTGGCACAATAACATGCAATTTTGCCATGGCCAAGAGCTCAAAAATCGTATTGGCACCACCTCGTGTCACAACAATATCAGCCAATTCCATCAAGGGTTGATAGAGATTGGTCACATAGTCAACACGAAAAAGATTTTGGCTCAACTCATTCAGGCTAGAATCTCCAGTTAAATTGATAATATTGTAGCGCTCTGTCAGTTCTTTCTTATGGTCTGTCACCAATTGGTTAAAGACACGAGCGCCTGCAGAACCACCGACAAACAATACAGTTGGCAATTTAGGATTAAAGTGGGTTTGAATATCCACCAATTCATCTGGTTCTGGACTTTTTTGGTCTGAAACCTTGGTCACTGCTCCCACATGCTCGACCTTAGCCAAACTTGAAGCCTGTTCAAAAGTTGAATACATTTTCGTCGCAAATTTATAGGCGATTTTATTGGCCAAGCCCATAGACAGGTCAGATTCGTGAATAAAGACAGGCACTCCTGACACACGTGCTGCAATAACAGGCGGTACTGAGACAAAGCCTCCCTTTGAAAAAAGGGCCTGTGGACGAAGTCGTAACATGATAAAGAGCGATTGGACAATTCCCCAACCAACTTTGAAGACGTCCAGCATATTTTGCCAAGAGAAATAGCGACGCAATTTTCCAGTCGTAATGGAATGGAAGGTGACATCCAAACCTGACTTGAGGATTTCTTGGTGTTCGATACCACGTTTATCTCCGATATAGTGGACTTCCCATCCATCTTCGATGAACTTGGGCATTAACAAAAGATTGAGAGTCACGTGTCCAACCGTCCCCCCACCTGTAAAGACAATTTTTTTCATATTATTCCTTTAACTCCGCTACTGTGTCGATAAAGAGGTCGCCACGTACTTCAAAGTTAGCATACATATCCCAGCTGGCATTGGCAGGACTGAGAAGAACCACGTCTCCTTGAGTCGCAAACTCGTAAGCCTTGCGGGTCGCATCTGCAATATCAGTCGCATCCACATAAGCCACACCAGCCTTATCCGCTGCCCGTTTGACACGTTCAGCAGACTGACCAAGGATGACCATCTTCTTGAGTCCAGTAATGTCTGGAACCAATTCGTCAAACTCATTACCACGGTCCAAACCACCTGCAATCAAAATGACCTTGCTATTGTCAAATCCTGACAAGGCTTTTTGAGTTGCCAAGATATTGGTTGACTTGCTATCATTATAGAATTTGACACCCTTGATTTCATCCACAAATTGGAGACGGTGTTTGACACCACCAAAGGCTGAGAGAGTTTCTTTGATGGTTTGGTTGTCTACACCACGAAGTTTAGCTACTGCAATCGTCGCAAGGGCATTTTCCACATTGTGGCTACCTGGAACCCCGATTTCGCTAGCTGCCATGACCACTTCTCCACAGAAGTAGAGTTGACCATCTTCCAGATAAGCTCCATCAACCTTTTCCTGTGTTGAGAATGGAACAACAGTAGCCTGTGTTTTGGTAGCCAACTCTTTTGCCAAGTCTTGGTTAAAGTTCAAGACAAGGAAATCAGCTGCTGTCATCTTGTTCTGGATATTCCACTTGGCTGCTACATATTCCTCAAATGACCCATGATAGTCGATATGAGTTGGCATGAGGTTGGTAATAACCGCAATCTCAGTATGGAATTCTTGAACGCCCATGAGTTGGAAAGAAGAAAGTTCCATGACAAGCGTGTCCTTATCTGTCGCAGTTTGAGCCACTTGACTGGCTGGATAGCCGATATTTCCTGATAAAAGACTATGTTGCCCAGCAGCAGTCAAAACTTCCCCAATCATGGTCGTTGTGGTTGTTTTTCCATTTGAACCTGTGATACCGATAATGGGCGCTTCTGAAATCAAGTAAGCCAATTCCACCTCAGTCAAGACTGGAATTCCCTTTGCCAAAGCCTTTTCAATCATGGGATTACTGTATGGGATGCCTGGATTTTTCACCATGAGGGCAAACTCTTCATCCAAAAGTTCCAAAGGATGACCACCTGTGATAACCTTAATCCCTTCTTCCAGCAAACTTTGGGCAGCTGGATTGTCCTCGAAAGGCTTCCCATCATTTACCGTTACAATAGCACCTAGCTTGTCCAACAAACGAGCTGCAGATTCACCAGACTTGGCTAAACCTAAAACAAGGACTTTCTTATTTTTAAATTGATCTATTACTTTCATGTCTCGAACTCCATTTCTACTCCTACTATTTTACCATTTTTATGGAAATAAAAAAGCCACAAAGTGTGTTTGTGACTCTTTCTTCTAACTGAATCTTGCTATATCATCTATGTGATAAATCGGTAACTCGAATAACTTGGTCCACTTGTTCCCAAATCAGAGGATTGTGGGTCGCAATAATAATAGTCCGATTCGGATTTTTTAAAGATTCTAGGATAGAAAGTAATTCCTCAGAGTTTTTGGGGTCTAGTGAAGCGGTTGGTTCATCTGCAAGAATCAAAGGAGGATCCTTTAAAATTATCTTCGCTAGTGCAACACGTTGTGCTTCTCCTCCTGATAATTCAAAGATAGGTTGCTTTAAATCTAAATAAGAGAGGTTAACACGGTTTAGAGCTTGTTTCATCAAAGACATTTTCTCTTTTTCTTTCAACTTTTTACCAACTAAACCCAGATTGAGATTCTCTTTGACGGTTTGGCTTTCAATTAAGCCAAAATCTTGAAATAGGTATCCTAAGTAATCTCTAAAGAAAACAGAAGGCCTGATGTCCTTAAGAGAGGTGCCATCATAGATAATTTGCCCTTTGTCATACGGCTCTAATCGTCCAATCATATTCAAGAGTGTTGTCTTACCACAGCCACTTGTACCGATTAAGGCATAAATTTTCCCACCTTCAAAATGAAGATTCGTATCTGAAAATAGCTGACGGTTTCCAAACTTTTTAGATATATTCTTTAGTTCAATCATCCTATTTTCCTTTCATAATTGTCATAGAAACACGAGATTCTTTCTGCGCTTGACGGTAAAGCGTCAAAACTGCACTAGCTAGAAAGACTAATAAAGTGAGCAAGCCAATCACCAAGTCTCGACTGCTTAAAATAAAGAGACTAGCACCAAATACAAAACTGGCAAATTGACTAACCATATACTGAGCATGTGTTTCAAAAAATCGTAAACCTGAAATTCGTTTAATCAAGATATCTCGGCGGAATTGCTCGAAATATAGAAGATTGACAGAATAAAAGAGTAACAAGGAACTAGCTATCCCCACAATAGCTCCTAGGATTAAAGTTGCTGTTTCAGTTTGCACTTCATTATAACGAGTTAGATAAACACTTCTTCCTTCTTTAAGATAGGATACTTGCTCATAAATTCCAGCTTTCTTCAAGAGTTCTAGCCCACTCTCATATCCTTTGATAAAAAGTTGTTTTCCAGCATTGATAGACCAAACATATTTTGAAATGAAACTATCACCTGTAGATGTTGGAGTAAATACAACTAAAATCGGATCGGTTAAGTACTGAATGGATACTGGGCTTTCACCGTTATTATAAACAAATCGCTTTTCTCCAGTTGGAAGATAGCTAACAATCGCTCTCATTTCATACTCTAAAGGAGCACTTGCCTCCTCACTTGATTGCCCGTAATAGTTCAAACTTTCTTCAAAAGCTTTCTTAAGTTCTGCTTCCTGTGAACGAAGAGATTCTGGTAGTAAGAGTCCAAATTCCCCTTTTTGAAGATGGACTAGTTTCTGTCTAGTCTCACCATTTACAGTTACATTTTCCTTGTCCAAATAACTTGGACTGACATAGAGCGTATTAGCATCTGGACTATAGGTATCCAGTGTCTCTCCCTGTTCATTTTTTCCTTGAGGATTTGCAAAATGAATGAGATTATCTTTTACAAATAGAGCCTGTTCTTGTTCAACTGCTTCTTTGGAAAATTCATACCACTTGCTCTGATTTTCTGTATCTTTTCCTCTATCACCTAAGCCAAAAGAAATTTGATAATAGTCTGCTCTGTCCTTCCACGCTTGTTTTGAAATTTCAAGTTCTTTCAATCGTTGGTAAGACGTCAAGCCTGTCTTAACAGCGTATCCCACTGTAAAAACAGCTACTAACTGACACAATAGGGTTAAAGCCATCAAGCGTTTAAGGGGTAATCTCCCCTTAATAACAGGAACTAATGCTTTGTAACTCAAACTCATTAGATAAAGAAGCATTAGTAAAATTGAAATCGCCAATAAAAACAACAGATAGAAAGTAATCCCAAAACCATAGGTGGCTAACAAGATAGGATAAAACAAACCTTGACTAAAAAGAACGACTCCCCCACCTAGGAAGGAAAGGAGGGCTGATAGAAGGAGCCACTTGATATCAGTCGATAAAGAATGCCCCATAATGGATAAGAGAGTCTGACCAGAAAAGAGTTTTATACCTGCTGCTCTCATTTCCTTAATCCGAGTGATAATCACTAAAGCAAAGAAAGATAAGCCAAATATTGCTAAACTAATTAAAATAAGTGGATTTAGTAACATTCGAAAAGCAAGAGAATAGGGAGGTGTCTTTCGGTCAGCAATTGCTTTATAACCCAAATCTCCTAATTTATCGGCAAGCTTTTCTTTCGTCAAGGAGCCTGACAAAAGGAGATAACTATTTAGCGGATCACTACGTTCACGACTTTCTTGGCTAGCTTCTTGGAATTCTTTTGGTAAAGTTCCCTGACCATAAGTTGCATAAGTAAAGTGAGTCGTCCCATCCTTACTCGGCTCTACAATTCTCCTAGCTATTAAACTCTGTTCTGAGTTTGCAAAATTCTCCAATTCCTGTTCAAATACCTCACGCGTCGGTTCCTGAGTATCCTTTTTGACACGAAGTAAAGTAACGGAATCATAGCTTGCATATAAATATTGTGGCGCACGTAAGACAATAATCCAAGCAAGGAAGAAGCTGAGAAAAAAAGTTGATAGTAATATGAATAGTTTCTTCATAGTAGACTCCTTGTAAACAAAATTCCCCCCTGTAATTTCTTACAAGGGGAATTATCTAAGAAAACTAAATATTAGTCATAGTCATAGTAAAATGCTACTTGTTCCCCAAATTTAGTCCAAATCCAAGCCTCTGAAGTTTTCCCTGCAACTGCTGTTCCTTTATCTGAATGACTATCCCATTTACTTACAAGAGAAGAAGAATGATATTTTTTACCATGATAGTAATTTGAAAAAGCCCAACCACCTCCTGAACCTTCTCCATATGTCCATACTCCTCCATCTGGATATTGTACAGCAGCTGATGCAGCTCCCAATAATGTAAAGCTTGAAATAAGAGCTAGAGCAAGTAATCTATGTTTTTTCGTTTTCATTTTATTTTTCCTTTCAAAAAAAGCACACCCTGAGCAACAATGCAACAAAATAAATCCTCCTCTCTCTTTTTTTGAAACCGATTTCTTATATAATAAGAATAGCATTTTTATTATTTGTTGTCAAGGAAAAAATCGAATTTTTTAGATATTTTACTATATTACCTATATGAATAATATTTTTATATTACCTATATGAATAATATTATATAGTAGTTTTATTTCAAAATAATATGCAACCAGTACTAACCAAATATAAAATAGATGTCATTGACAAATTTTATTCCAGTTTTTCCCATTCATACTATCCAAGCAAAAGTGATGATGTTAACTAAAAAGCAATTCAAACTATTGTAAAATTCCTACCAAAAAAAGAGAGCCGAAACTCTCTTTTTTTATCTTCTTTTACTTTTTTTGACTGGCATGAGTGTGATGTCTCTAACACTAAAGTAAGCTAGGATCAACATGGCTATTGCTAGGAATATTTCTGTTGGTAATTGAAAAATTTTCAGAAAAGATAGAACCAATAAAATCAAGAGTGCCACTAAAATACATACCATAGCGACGATATTGACTGTCCCTTTAATGCTTTCTGGTGTCGCAAATACATAGAGTAGGAGCAGTAAAATTCCTAGGACTAAATAGACCATCTTTCTCTCTTTCTAGCTCTTATTCAGCTGATTTTTTCTTCTTGTTAGCTTTCTCACGCTCTGCTTTGTTAAGGATTTGTTTACGCAAACGGATAGACTCAGGCGTTACTTCCATGTACTCATCGTCGTTCAAGAACTCAAGAGACTCTTCAAGTGTCAAGATACGAGGCGTCTTGATAACAGCTGTTTGGTCCTTAGTAGCTGAACGAACGTTGGTCATTTGTTTTGCCTTCGTGATGTTAACTGTCAAGTCATTTTCACGAGAGTTTTCACCGATGATCATTCCTTCATAAACCTCAGTACCTGGGTTGACAAAGATCGTACCACGTTCTTCGATAGACATGATTGAGTAAGTTGTAGCCTTACCAGCATCGATAGAAACAAGGGCACCACGGTGACGTCCACCAATTTCCCCTGGAATCAATGGCAAGTATTGGTCGAAGGTATGGTTCATGATACCGTAACCACGAGTCATTGACAAGAACTCAGTTGAGTATCCAATCAAACCACGCGCTGGAACAAGGAAGACCAAACGAGTTTGACCATTACCAGTTGAAATCATATCCAACATTTCACCCTTACGTTCAGAAAGGCTTTGGATAACAGATCCTTGGTATTCTTCTGGAGTGTCTATTTGTACACGCTCAAATGGCTCACATTTAACACCGTCGATTTCTTTTACGATAACTTCTGGACGAGATACTTGAAGTTCATATCCCTCACGACGCATTGTTTCGATAAGGATTGACAAGTGCAATTCTCCACGTCCTGAAACAGTCCATTTATCTGGTGAATCAGTTGGGTCAACACGAAGGGAAACGTCTGTTTGCAATTCTGCCTGCAAGCGTTCTTCCACCTTACGAGAAGTTACCCATTTACCTTCTTTACCAGCAAATGGTGAGTTGTTGACCAAGAAAGTCATTTGAAGAGTTGGCTCATCGATGTGTAGAATTGGAAGAGCTTCAACTGCGTCTGTAGGAGTAATGGTTTCACCGACAAAGATGTCTTCCATACCTGAAACGGCAATCAAGTCACCTGCTTTTGCTTCTTGGATTTCACGACGTTCCAAACCAAAGAAACCGAAGAGTTTTGTAACACGGAAGTTTTTAGTTGTGCCGTCAAGTTTAGAAAGGGTAACTTGGTCCCCAACCTTAACTGTACCACGGAAGACACGACCGATACCGATACGTCCAACGAAGTCATTGTAGTCCAAAAGTGACACTTGGAACTGCAAAGGCTCATCTGAGTTATCTACTGGAGCTGGGATATGGTCGATAATCGTGTCAAAGATTGGTGCCATAGTCGCTTCTTGGTCAGCTGGATCATCTGACAATGAAGAAGTTCCGTTGATCGCTGAAGCATACACCACTGGGAAGTCAAGCTGGTCGTCATCTGCACCAAGCTCGATGAAAAGTTCCAAGACTTCATCCACTACTTCTGCTGGACGAGCTGATGGCTTATCGATTTTGTTAACAACCACGATTGGGACAAGGTCTTGTTCCAAGGCTTTTTTCAATACGAAACGAGTTTGTGGCATGGTTCCTTCATAGGCATCTACGACCAAGACAACACCGTCAACCATTTTCATGATACGCTCAACTTCTCCACCAAAGTCCGCGTGTCCTGGTGTGTCCATAATGTTGATACGAGTTCCGTTGTAAGCAACGGCAGTATTTTTAGCAAGGATGGTAATCCCACGCTCTTTTTCGATATCGTTTGAGTCCATAGCACGCTCTGCCAATTCAGTACGTGCATCAAGCGTTTCTGATTGTTTCAATAATTCGTCAACCAGGGTTGTTTTACCGTGGTCAACGTGGGCGATAATCGCAATGTTACGGATATCTTCTCTTAATTTTGTCATGATTTCCTCTATAATATTCAAAATTTATTTTCTAACTGAACGATTATACCATAATTTCAAGTAAATAACATAACTCAAGCAAGTGTAAATGTTTTCACTCCGCTTTTCTTTTCACGTCAAGCCTTTTCAAAGCAAGCGACTTATGATAAGATAGGCACAGTATGCGTTTAGATAATTTATTAGCCCAAGAAAAAGTTAGCCGAAAGGCCATGAAGCAAGCACTCCTCAGAGGGGAAATTCTAGTCGATGGTTGCCCAGCCCGATCCCTAGCTCAAAATATCGATACAGGACTACAAGAACTCCTTTTTCAGGATCGAATCATTCAAGGCTATGAACACACCTATCTTATGCTTCATAAACCTGCTGGTGTCGTTACAGCCAACAAAGACAAGGAACTTCCGACCGTCATGGACCTGCTTCCATCTGACATCCAGTCTGACAAGCTCTATGCCGTTGGCCGACTGGACCGAGATACAACGGGACTCCTCCTCTTGACCGATAACGGTCCCTTGGGCTTTCAGCTCCTCCATCCCCAATATCATGTCGATAAGACTTACCAAGTCCAGGTTAATGGACTTCTAACACCTGACCATATCCAAGCCTTTCAAAAGGGAATTGTCTTTTTAGATGGTACTGTCTGTAAACCCGCAAAACTAGAGATTCTATCTGCAAGTCCCTCCCTCAGTCAAGCCTCTATCACCATTTCAGAAGGAAAATTTCATCAAATCAAGAAAATGTTCCTCTCGGTTGGTGTTAAGGTGACTAGCCTCAAGAGAATCCAATTTGGGGACTTTACATTGAACCCAGATTTAGCAGAAGGTAACTACCTCCCTTTGAACCAAAAAGAGTTACAAATCATTAAAAACTATTTAGAGATGAGTCGATAAAATAAAAAAAGCTTTAAATTTAAAGCTTTTTTGTTTTTTGCTTATCTAAAAACTACTGCGATTGTTAGAATCCAGTTAAGAACAGAAACTACAAGTCCTACGATGTTGAGAATTTTTTCTGTTTTATAGTCCAGTCCAGATTCTTTTTGGTATGAAAAAGCCAAAACCAATCCTATGATCCCCAAAATCAGACTCACTATTGGAGAAAGCAAACCAAGGACGATAGATAAGATACCTAAAATAAGTGAAGGTTTTTTCTTTTCTTGTGAATTCATATTATAAAATCTCCTTAAAATTAATATAAATGATGATACCATAAAATGCTAGCTTTATCTATCATTCGACAGATTTTTACAGAATGTTAGCTAGTCTTCACTTTCCCTTTCCAAGAATCCAAGCCATAAGAAAGAATATAAATCTCAGAAAAACCTTGTTTTTTCAAGTAAAGAGCTGCATTTGTAACTCGTTGCGCACGTTGGTTTTCGTAGAGAAGGACAGGTTTATCTTTACGAAGGGCTGCAAGACTAGTCTTCAACTGACTTGAAGGAATATTGCGAGCCCCAAGAATATGTTTTCTGTGGAATTCTGCTGGGTCGCGCAAATCAATCAATTGACCCGTACGAATCAAGGCTTCAAACTCCTCATTGTCCACAATTTTAGCCGCACGGCGAATACGAAGATAGTTAAAGCCCATCCACGCCAACATTGCCAGTATAAGTGCCCACAAAATCCAAGTAACCATTAGTTCTTTTCTCCATTTTTCTCAATATAATCCAATTCTATCTTGTGCTCTCTGCGAAGAACCGCTTCCGCTTCCAGATAGTCTAATTTGTCCATCAACCCTGCATCGTAAATCCGAGAGAGTTCCAACTTCATCAGTTCAATATCATATAAGCGTTTTCCCATGTAAACAATAATACCAAATCGTTTGAGGAATTGCTGCACATCATAGAATGTTTTCATAAGACTCATTCTAGCAAAATTTTGTGTTTTTTTCAAGAAGAGACTCACACAATGCTCCTGATTTTCCTATCTTCTTTGGCGATTCTAAGGCAAGTGTGGTACAATAAAAACATGAGAATTCAACAATTACACTATATTATCAAAATCGTCGAAACTGGCTCCATGAATGAGGCAGCCAAACAGCTCTTTATCACTCAGCCTAGTCTTTCCAATGCTGTAAGAGATTTGGAAAATGAGATGGGGATTGAGATTTTCATCCGCAATCCCAAGGGTATCACCTTGACCCGTGATGGGATGGAGTTTCTCTCTTATGCCCGTCAGGTTGTCGAGCAGACCCAGCTTCTGGAGGAACGCTATAAAAATCCTGTCGCCCACCGCGAACTCTTTAGCGTTTCGTCCCAACACTATGCCTTTGTGGTCAATGCCTTTGTCTCTCTGCTCAAGAAAAGCGATATGGAGAAATACGAGCTCTTCCTTCGTGAAACTCGTACTTGGGAAATTATCGACGACGTCAAGAACTTCCGCAGTGAGGTCGGTGTTCTATTTTTAAACAGCTACAACCGTGATGTTTTAACCAAGATGCTGGATGACAATCACCTGCTAGCTCACCATCTTTTCACAGCCCAGCCCCATATCTTTGTCAGCAAGACCAATCCTCTGGCCAAAAAAGACAAGGTGAAACTGTCTGATTTGGAAAACTTCCCTTATCTCAGCTATGACCAAGGGACGCACAACTCCTTCTACTTCTCAGAGGAAATCCTTTCTCAAGAACACCACAAGAAATCCATCGTAGTCAGCGACCGTGCTACTCTCTTTAATCTCTTGATTGGTCTGGACGGTTATACCATCGCAACAGGGATTTTGAACAGCAACCTCAACGGAGACAATATCGTTTCTATCCCACTGGATATTGATGATCCAATTGAGCTGGTCTATATCCAGCATGAAAAAACCAGCCTGTCTAAGATGGGCGAACGCTTTATCGACTATCTCCTAGAAGAAGTCCAGTTTGATAGTTGAGAAATAATAAGAACCAATATGTAGGCTAGCAACAACCTGCATATTGGTTCTTTTTACTTATAATTAAAAGTCTCCCCTGCCAACTTATCAGCTAGCTTGGGAAAGAGAGTATAAAACTTATGGGCCAGGTTCAACAAAATCGGGAGATTAAGTTCTCGTTTGTTTTTTCCTATAATCTTGACAATCTTTTTAGCCACTGCATCTGGTTCCAATAGAAAACGGTCAACCGACTTGAGATAGGTTCCATCTGGGTCAGCCTGATCAAAAAATCCTGTACGGATTGGTCCTGGATTGACCGTCGTTACATAAACACCGTAGGACATGAGTTCTAGGCGCAGAGCATTTGAAAAACCAATAGCCGCAAACTTAGTCGCTGAGTAAAGACTGGACTTGCCAGTAGCAATCAAACCTGCCATACTAACAATATTGATGATATGGCCTTTTCGACTTTCCTTCATTCGAGCCGCAAGGCGACGAGACAGATTCATTAGGGCAAAGGTATTGACCTCGAACATCTGATGAATATCTTGGTCAGAAATCTGGTCAAATTCCTCAAAAATCCCGTAACCAGCGTTGTTTATCAAAACATCAATCTCGCCGTAGCGGTGATAAAGGTCTACCACCAGAGTTTCTAAGGCTGAATCATCGGTAATATCGATTTCAATCAATTCTGCACGGGGATGGTTTCCGTAGAGTTTGGCTAATTTTTCCTTATTTCGACCAAGCAAGATGAGTTGAGCATTTGGCAGGAGTTTGACCATTTCTTGGGCTAGGCCACCGCTAGCTCCGGTAATGAGAATAGTAGACATACTGTTCCTTTCTCAATCTTTTAGATTTCCACTTCTTCCAAGTCTTTGACCACATGGACATTTTCAAAAACACTAGCAGCGTCTTTTTTGAGCTTGCTGATATCTTTTGAGAGGAAACGGGCGCTGATATGGTTAAGTAAGAGGCGTTTGGCACCTGCTTCTACTGCTACTTGTGCAGCTTGCATGTTAGTAGAGTGGCCATGGTTACGAGCAATTTTTTCATCACCCTTGCCATAAGTCGATTCATGGACTAGGACATCGGCATTGACAGCCAGACGCACACTGGCATCCGTTTTTCGAGTGTCTCCTAAAATAGTGATAATTTTACCTGGGCGTGGAGCTGAGATATAGTCAGCTGCCTTGATTTCAGTCCCATCTTCGAGAACTACATCCTGGCCGTTTTTGATTTTCCCAAAAAGTGGGCCAAATGGGACACCTGCCGCCTTGAGTTTTTCAGCATCCAGCGTTCCTTCTAGATCCTTTTGGATAACACGATAACCAACACAGAAAATAGTGTGGTCCAGCTCTTCTGCATACACCGTAAATTTATCGGTCTCAAGGATTTTTCCTAAAGAATCTTGGTCAAACTCATGAAAATGAATACGATAAGGCAGACGCGAACCTGACACACGAAGGCTGGTTAAGACAAATGACTTGATGCCTTGAGGTCCATAGATTTCCAAATCTGTCTGCTCTTCATTGGCCTGAAAAGCACGGCTAGAAAGGAAACCTGGCAAGCCAAAAATGTGGTCTCCATGCAAGTGAGTGATAAAGATTTTGCTGACCTTACGTGGTCGAATCGTGGTTTCAAGAATACGATTTTGCGTACCTTCTCCACAGTCAAAGAGCCAGACTTCGTTAATCTCATCCAAAAGTTTCAGGGCGAGACTGGAGACATTGCGGGCTTTAGAGGGCTGACCAGCCCCTGTTCCTAAAAATTGAATATCCATTCGATACTTTCTAATTAATCAATATATAACATAGCTGTGCGGTTTTCCGATCGGAAATAGCGTTTGCCAGAAAAAGCAGCAGCTTCTTGCAATAAATCCTCTTGGCTGTAGCCTTTGAGACGTTTACGACCATCAGCCAAGCTTTCCAAATCAGTCAAAGCTGTGAGACTTTCCACACTAACAACTTCCTCATCTCCAACAGCCTTCATATAAATCTTACCAGACTCTTCAAAGACTAGTTGATGGGGGAAAATTTGCGCAATTTCAAAAAGCAAGTCATCCGAAATCTTCTCTTCATTTTCAGAGAAAATCCGACCAAGCCCCTCACTCTCATAACAAAAACCAAAGGATTTACCAGACAGGTTAAGGCGAATAAAAGGCTTGTTTTCGAGGGTGAAACTTGGCTCAGTATTGTAAAGATTTAGTTCCTGACTGACTTCCGCAAAATAATCGGTTGCAGCTTGAGGACTCTTTTTTTGATATAGTTCTGCAAAGTAAGCATTGACCACGCTAGGTGGAGGGGTAATGAGGGCTAGTTGCTCCTGCTCTGTTTTACCAGCTAGAAGCTGATCCAGATAGGCCTTATCCAGACTTGTATAGCCCCCATATTTTATAGCCAACGTTTTAATATCAGTCATAAAATTCCTCTAACCTCCATTTATTTTTCTCGGAAATGTAGCCTCTAATCACTTCGCCGTCCTCCTGATAATCGCGTTCTTGCAAAATCGCAACACTTTCTAAATCATGAATCTTGTAGGACTTTGAAAAAGGCACACGCAGGGTAAAAGATTCAAAAATATCCTTGATTTTCTCTAAAAACAAAGCCTGCAAATTCTCACGACTATCCTCAGCCTTGGCAGAAATGAGGGCATAAGGCGTTTGGGTAGGCGTGAAATCCTCCACCAAATCCGCTTTATTATAGAGGGTCAGGCGAGGAATATCTTCCATGTCCAGGTCTTTCATGATGGACAGGACTGTTTTTTCATGTCCCTCATGATAAGGATTGCTGGCATCGATAACATGAACCAGAAGGTCTACATGCTTGCTTTCCTCCAAGGTTGACTTGAAACTGGATACCAACTCTGTCGGCAAATCTTGGATAAAGCCAACTGTATCTGTCAATGTTACTTGGAGATTGCCCCCAAGATGGATACTCTTAGTCGTCGCATCCAGAGTCGCAAAGAGCTCGTCAGCCTCATACTGGGTCTTACTGGTCAAGGTGTTCATGATAGTTGATTTCCCAGCATTGGTATAACCAATCAAACCAATCTTAAAGGTGCTAGACTCCAAACGCTTTTCTCTGACAGTCGCCCGATTTTTCTCAACCACCTTGAGCTGGCGCTCGATATCCGTGATTTGATTGCGAACACTACGACGGTTCAGCTCCAGCTGGCTTTCACCAGGTCCACGGGAACCAATTCCCCCTGCCTGACGGCTGAGCATAATTCCCTGACCAACCAAGCGAGGCAAGAGATATTTGAGCTGGGCTAAGTGGACTTGGAGCTTCCCTTCATGGCTTCGAGCTCGCATGGCAAAGATATCCAGAATCAACTGCATACGGTCAATGACTTTAACACCCAGAACTTCTTCTAAATTGACATTTTGCCTTGGCGTCAGACGGTTGTTGACGATGACAGTGGTGATTTCTTCGGCATCCACCATGAGGGCAATCTCTTCTAACTTACCAGAGCCAACGAAAGTCTTGGAGTCATACTTTTCACGTTTTTGCCTGTAACTATCGACTACGACAGCACCAGCTGTCTTGGCTAGACTGGCCAATTCTTCCATGGAGAGGTCAAAATTATCCATACCCTGCAATTCCACACCAATGAGCAGGACTCGCTCCTCTTTTTTCTCCGTATCAATCATCTAAAAACTCCTCTATCTGGCTTAAAATGCGGTCTTGCACACCAGACTCTCCAATCTGATAAAAGGTGACCTGCATGCGGTTACGGAACCAGGTCAACTGACGCTTGGCAAAACGACGGGTCGCCTGTTTGAGACTCTCACTGGCTTCTTCCAAGGTCTGCTCCCCACGAAAATAAGGAAAGAGTTCCTTGTAACCAATTCCTTTAGCAGCCTGCACATCTGGATAATGGTCAAAAAGCCACTTGGCCTCATCCAAAAGCCCAGCCTCAAACATCAAATCCACGCGGCGATTGATACGTTCATATAATTGACTGCGCTCATCATCCAAGCAGATAATCAATGGTTCATACAAGGTCTCTTGATTTTCCAATTCCTGACCAAAATGGGCAATTTCCAAGGCACGCATCGCACGACGACGATTAAACTGAGGAATTTTAAGGTCTGCTTGCTCCACCAGATGAGCTAATTCCTCATCTGTATAAGGCTCCAAGCTAGCCCGATAGGCCAAAATCTCCTCATGGGGAGTCTCCCCACCTAGGTGGTAACCTTCTAGCAAGCTCTGGATATAAAGTCCAGTCCCACCAGCGATAGTGGCCAGCTTGCTACGGCTGTGAATATCCTCAATAGCCATCTTAGCTTCTGAAACAAAATCAAAAGCCGAGTAAGACTCGGTTACCTCTCTAACATCGATTAAATGATGAGGAACAGTTTCCTGCTCTTCTGGACTAGCCTTAGCCGTCCCAATATCAAGTCCTCGATAGACTTGCTGACTATCACCGCTAACCACTTCGCCATTAAAACGCTTGGCCACTTCAATGGCAAGGGCTGTTTTTCCAACAGCAGTCGGTCCAACAATCACAATTATTTTTGTTTTCATCTTTTTTCCTTGAAAAATTCCCATTTTTTCGTTACTATTATTATAACACAAAAAGGTCAGTCAGAAAAATGTGACCTCTTGAGGGGGCTGGCTGATTAAGAAGATAAAGGAGGAAGACTCATGGCTAAAGGATTCGCTAAAGGTCTTGTAACAGGTGTCGCAGGAACTGTTGCTGCCGTTGCAGGTGCAGTATACGCATTTAAAAAGAAAGTAATCGAACCAGAAGAGCAAAAAGCAGCTTTCATCGAAGAAAACCGTAAAAAAGCAGCTCGCCGTCGCGTATCACGTTAAGAAACAAAAGAAGTTGGGATTCATTGTCTCAACTTCTTTTTCTATTCTTTTATACTCAATGAAAATCAAAGAGCAAACTAGGAAGCTAGCCGNNTTGAGGTTGTAGATGAAGCGACGCTGACGTAGTTTGAAGAGATTTTCTAAGAGTATTAAACGGCTAGGTCAAACTTCAACTGCGGCTTAACAGGGTCATAATCTACCAACTCAAAATTCTCTGCTTTAATATCAAAGAAATTGGTCCCATCTGGAACATTCAAGACCAAACGAGGTTGGCAGTTTGACGGCTCCCGACGAAGCAATTCCTCTGCTTGTTCAAATTGATTGTCATAGATATGGAGGTTGTTGATGAAGTAGAAGAACTTCCCAACCTTCCAGCCAAAATGTTTGGCAATCATCATCTGCAAAGCCACATACTGCATAGCGTTGATGTGGTGGGCCACCAGCATATCATTGGAGCGCTGGGTCAAGGTCGCATCCAGATAGATTTCCCCATCAACACGCCGAACATCAAACATGGTCTGAAAGGCGCACGGGAGCAGCCCATCTGTTTCTTCGAAAGCTTGGTAATCCCAGAGCGAAATAATATTGCGGCGGTTCCAAGGATTGGTTTCCAACTGTTTGAGAAGCTTATTGATAATGTCGTGTTTCTTAACAACGGCACCATAGCGCTCACCAATGGTTCCCGTGTCTCCAACTTCCCAGTCATTCCAGTAGTGAACATTGTACTTGTCATTAAGCACTTCTAAGCTATTTGACTGGTCTTGGTAAATCCAGAGAACTTCTTTGATGGCGGATTTGATTGCAATGGGACGCAAGGTTGTGATAGGAAATTCTCCTTTAGATAAGTCGTACTCGGAAAAGGCACCAGTTACATACTTGGAATTAGCAACAGTCCCATCCTTGTACTTAGGACGAGCCTGCTCTGAGAAAACACCTTCCTTTAGAATGCGTTCAATATTCTCTTTAAAAATCGTATCTGCTTTTGTCATTTCGTTTCACCTCATTCATTGTCCTAACTAGTATAGCATAAAAAATAAAAGAGGAACATTACTAACTCTAGGTTAGCATTTTTCCTCTTTTATTATTTTATTGCAATACAAGTGATGCTGCTCCGATAACTCCAGCGTCATTTCCTAGAGTTGCAAGAGCCAATTTAGTAGATGTGCGCACTTGTGGGAAAGTATTTTCGTCATAGACTTTTTGAACACCTTGTAGAAGGAATTCTCCTGCAGCTGACACACCACCACCGATGACGATTGTTGATGGGTTTAGGATTGAACCAATGTTAGCACAAGCGATTCCCAAGTAACGTGAGAAGTTACGGTAAACAGTCAAAGCAAGGTCGTCTCCTTCTTTTGCAAGGTCAAAGACTGTCTTAGCAGTTACTTCTTCTCCGTTATCAATCAATCGTTTCAAGGCTGCATCGCCTTCATATTCATCTGCATAACGACGAGTCAAGTTGACAATCCCTGTTGCTGAAGCAACTGTCTCAAGACAGCCTTTCTTACCGCAAGTACATGCGATTGGTTGGTCAAAGTCAACAGTGATATGACCAAGTTCACCTGCTGCACCAGCAACACCATGAAGCAATTTGCCTTCTGCGACAATACCACCACCAACACCAGTACCGAGTGTCATAAAGACAACGTCTGGTTGGTTATCTCCAGCACCCATCCAGCGCTCACCAAGAGCTGCTACGTTGGCATCATTATCGATGAAAAATGGAATGCCCAAAGCTTTTTCAATTTTCTCTTTAATTGGTTGAAGGGTTTTCCAGTTCAAGTTGTAGGCACCGATAACAGTCCCTTTGTCACGGTCAACCACACCTGGTGATCCCATTCCAATGCCTTGGAAGTCCGCTGCTGCCAATCCAAGCAAGTCCAAACGATGTTGAATAGACTCAATCATATCATCAACGATATGACTTCCCTCATCCAGAATGTTGGTCTTGATTGACCATTTTCCTTGGATTTCTCCTGCTGTTGTTAAGATTGCAAATTTGATAGAAGTTCCACCAAGGTCAATCCCAATAATCTTTTGACTCATCATACTCTCCTTTTTCATTGTCTAGTAATTGAAAATGCTTACAGTACTAGTATAACAAATTTCAGTCATTTATGCAAAGGTTTGCATTTAGCTAATATAGATTTTTAATCCAGATAATCTCCACCATCAAATCCATAATATTCCTCCAGTGTCAAACCACTTGCAGCAATCTCTTTTGCTTCTTTTCCAATGTAACGTAAATGCCATTCCTCATGCATATAGCCTGTGACACTCTCTTTTCCACGGGGATAGCGAACAACAAAACCATAGTCTGGTGCATAATCCAATAACCATTGAGCCGCACCAGCATCTTCAACTAATTGACCATCTGTGCCAATCACATCAAAAGCAAGTCCTGTCTGATGTTCGCTATATCCAGGACGGGCGGAATAACGATCCGCAGCAGCCTGGCCCTCTTGGTTCACATAACTTTGATATAATTGTGCTTGAGTTGCATAACTTCTAAAGCCACTATAATTATCGCTAATAGCGTATCCTTCCTTCTGCATCTGTGCAATCAGTTTTAAAAAGGCTGCTTTTGCAGTAGCATTTTCACCTGGATAGTAATCTTTAGACATAGGATAATGTTTATTGGCAACTATGATTTCATCATACTTTCCTTGAAGGCTATAATAAGAACCTTTATTGCTTACTTTTGAATTAGCTTTCCACAAACCAGTCGCACCAACATAATAACGTCCACCATCAACCCATTCATTGACAGCCATTTTACCATCTGATTTTAGATAATAATTCCCTTGCCATGTATTATAAGCATAAGATCCATCTGATGTCAAATAATACCAAGTTTGGTAAGAAGAGTCATAAACCCATTCACCTTTAGCCATTTTACCATCTGATTTCAAATAATAGTTTCCTTGCCATGCACTATAAGCATAAGATCCATCTGATGTCAAATAATACCAAGCTTGATAAGAATCATCATAAACCCATTCACTTTTGGCCATCTTACCATCTGATTTCAAATAGTAATTTCCTTGCCATATACTATAAGCATAAGAACCATCTGATTTCAAGTAATACCAAGCCTGATAAGAAGAGTCATAAATCCATTCACTCTGTGCCATTTTACCATCAGCTTTCAGGTAATAGTTTCCCTGCCATGCATTTTTCACTAGATTTCCATTTCCATCAAAATAGTACCAAGAACCGTCCTGCTTAACCCAACCACTTGTTGTTGATGAACTTGTATCAGTTTGAGTTGTAGCCGCTTGTTTTGCTTTAAAAGCACCCTTAGGAGCATTTTTCAATTCGCAAGCCACACCGTCATGATCACGGTATAACTTGGCAGAATAACCGGGGTCTCCCTCATGAATATCCGCGTATCCATTCGCCCAAGCTTCCTTACAACTCGAAAAATGAATGTTTTCCTCTGCTAACACAGGTTGTGAAAACAAGGCTAAAATTGACAACGTCACCAGACTCATTTTTAAAAATAGACGTTTGTTCATTACTTTCTCCTCTAACGATGTTATCGATTTCAATATTATTTTATCAAACTTATTTCAGCAATTCAAGGAAACTTCTGGTCTTTTCTACAAACTCCTTTGGTTTTTCCTTATTCAAGACATGAGGGCCATCTGGGATAATCTGAAATTGGGATTCTGATATTAGTTTATGAAGACTTCTCATAGAACTAAGATTCGGTTTATCTTTGCTGCCACAAATTAGTAAGGTTGGATAGGGGCAATTCCCTGCTATATCCGTTAAGTCAAGTGTCTTCAATTCTTTGGAAATACCTATTATAAAAGTCTTGTCTGCTCCCTGTTTTTCAAATACTCTTTTGGGAAGTAGTTTAAAAATCAGCAACTGAAGATAAAATAGGATATTCCCTGCTAATTTAAGCGGGCATCCTGACAGAATCAAAGCTCGAAGATTTGGTGAATCGTAACTGGAAAGTTCTAGTGTCAGGGCAGCACCTAAGGACAATCCAATCAAAACAAAAGGTTCTGTCTCTTGAGCTAGGTGCTGATAAACTCGCTCTTTAGCTTGTTGATAGTTACTAACTCCAGAAGGAAATAACTCGATAGCCTCAGAAGGATAATCTGTCAGTAGATTACGAACTTCTTTCCAAGACTCTGCTGACTGCCCTAACCCATGCAAAAATATCAATTTCATCTAGTTCTCCTCAAGGCTTAGTTCATACAAGCCTCTCACTGCATTACAGCCGTAAATAGCTTCTGCTTGGGTTAAATCTGCCAAGGTCAAGACTTTCTCTTCTACCTGTCCTGTTTCCAGCAAATGCTGACGGTAAATTCCTGGCAAGATTCCAAGTCGGATAGGCGGTGTGTAGAGTTTCCCAGCAATTTTCAAAACCAGATTTCCGATAGAGGTTTCAAGCAGTTCTCCTGACTTATTGTAGTAAATGATCTCTTGCTCCCCTAAACTCAAGTATGGTCTATGAGTCGTTTTAAAGTGGGTAAAAGCTTGCTGCAAATTGGCTTCTTGCAGACAAAGTTTAGCCTGGCAGAACTGTGGACTAAGGGGTGTTAATACTTGACGATTGACTTCTATCTCTCCAGATTTGCTAATGCTGATTCGCAAGCGGTAATCTTGATTAGCATCACAAGTCTGACACTCTTCTTCAATCTTTTGTCTCAAAATTTCTGGGTCAAAAGGAAAGGCAAAATATCGACTAGCTTTTATCAGTCTTTCCAGATGTTGTTCTTCAAACAGCAGTTGTTTTTGGCTGATTTTCCCAGTCGTAATCAGCTGAAAACGAGCTTGTTTACGATAGAGAACAGCCGCCTTTTGATGAACCTCGCGGTATTCAGATTCCCAAGTGCTATCCCATGTAATGCCTCCGCCAACTCCATAGATGGCTTTCCCTTGATGCAGTTGAATGGTCCTAATGGCCACATTAAAAATCCGTCGTCCATTTGGAAGCAAGAGACCAATCGTTCCACAGTAGACTCCACGCGGTTGTGGCTCCAAGTCCTTGATAATCTCCATTGTCGCAATTTTCGGTGCGCCCGTTATGGATCCACAAGGAAAGAGAGAGCGAAAAATTGTAACTAAATCAACATCTGCTCGCAACCGACTCTTGATGGTCGAAGTCATCTGCCAAACAGTTGAATACTGCTCTACCTGACACAGACGCTCCACGTGCTCGCTCCCCACCTCAGAAATACGGTTCATATCATTGCGCAAGAGGTCCACAATCATCATATTTTCAGACCGATTTTTAGGATCCTGCTCCAACCAACTGGCCTGTTCAAGATCTTCTTGGTCAGTTACCCCACGCTGAGTCGTTCCCTTCATCGGTCGCGTTGTCAACTCGCGGTCATTTTGCTCAAAAAAGAGCTCTGGGCTCATGGAAATCACTGCCATCTCATCATGTTCAATATAGGTATTGTAGCCCGCCTCCTGTTCTACCACCATACGATTGTAGATAGCAAAAGGATTGGCATTTAAGTCTTGTTTGAGTTGAACGGTGTAGTTGACCTGATAGGTGTCTCCCTGCCGCAAATGATGGTGAATTTGGGCAATCGCCTTTTCATAGTCTGCCGCAGACGTCACTTCCTGCCAATTTGAGGGCAAATCAATATCCTCATAAGTCAGAGGAATAGGGGAAGTTTCTACGCTATCATGAACAGTAAAGTAAAGCAGGTACTCTCCCAGTAGTGGATCCTTGTGAACTGCTAATTTTTCCTCAAAAGCAGGTGCAGCCTCGTAGCTGACATAGCCCACCACATAATAACCTTGCTCTTGGTAGCTTTCCACTTGTGCCAGCAAATCTGCCACTTCTTCTACATTTCTCGTTTTCAACTCTTTAATAGGCTGGGTAAAGATGTATCTCTCCCCCAAAGCCCTAAAATCAATCACTGTTTTTCTATGCATACCTTAAGTATAGCATAAAATAAGAAAACCCTCATCCGCAAAGCAGATGAGAGATTTCGATTATTTAAAGATTGAAGTTTTAAAGCTATTTGTTTGTTGAAGAAGCTTCTTGAAGAGTTTTTCTTTAAGTGTCACTGTATTAGACATAGAAACAGATTTATTTCCATCTTTATCTGTCTTCAATGTCGCCTTATCTTTATCAACTGCTTCAGCAAATGCACGTTTCAAGTCTTCATAACTATTGTATATTGTACTATCAATTTCAATAGATTGAATTCCTTTTTTAGCTTTATCCACAACTTCTTCGAAGTAAGCTTTCTTCCAATCTTCTAGGTTGCTAAATTTACCATCAGAAACTTTCTTGATAATAAAATCATCACCTAGAGTAGCATGACCAGCTTTTTTAGACTCATTTTTCAG
Source organism: Streptococcus sp. k-378 (assembly GCF_013277505.1). Lineage (NCBI taxonomy): Bacteria > Bacillati > Bacillota > Bacilli > Lactobacillales > Streptococcaceae > Streptococcus > Streptococcus sp. k-378. The sequence goes on from NZ_VMNC01000049.1 coordinate 43,428, forward strand.
CATGTTAGAAGCATAATTTAGGAAGCCTTTTTCATATCCAAAGTAACCCCACATACGGAAGGTGTTATGCTTGAATGACATTGCTCCTGGAGCTCCTTCACTTGTGTTAGCACCATAGATACCAGCGGTAATTGGTACAGTTACATAGGCAGAGCCAAATCCAGTTGGGTCATAAGTACCATTACCAGGACCGTGTTTAGTCATGAAGTTCTTGTCTACTAGATCGTTAACAGAAGTCAAGTTATATTCTTTTTCTTCTGCATTCAGATCACGAACCTCGTCATACTGGTTCTTCGTATTAGCGTTACGTAGTTTTTTAGCAACTTTCTTAAACCAAGCGTTGTTTAAGTCTTTATTGTGTTTATCAAGAACTGCTTCACCTTCAAGGTAGTCAAGAAGCATTAGAGTATCGTTGAAACCTTTCATGTAATGATCGATTTCAGCGCGAGAAGTGAGGTCATTTGGATTTGTGTTGTACCATTGGTTTCCATCGTTTGGACGTTCGTAGGCCATGTTTAGACCTAATGCGCCATATTCTCCGTTTGGATTTGATACCGATGGCGTTTGTAACATCCCCTGAGCAAATGCTTCAAGATCTGTACCTTCACGGTGTCTTGAACCACCTAAGTAAACCATACGGTCATTTACGTGAGTTGTTTCATGAGTGAAGGCTGAGATACCGAAATCACTAATCATATCAGTAACCATGAAGAAGACTGAATCATCTTTATAAGGGTTACCGTAAATACGAGCTACAGCCCCCATACGCCAATCAGTGGCGTGGTAACGACCTGTTGGTCCGTATAATTCACGGATAGGTGCTACGTCTTTACCACTATTCGTATGTCCGTATTTATCTGTGCTGATTCCTTTATAGTTTTGGTTATCTAACACAGGAGTTGGAACCATGTTGTTGCTCTTAAGCAGTTGATTACGAACTTTATCTAATGATAAGCGAGACCAGAAGTCTAGGTAATTTTGTTGACCTTTAGCGACTTTATTGATTTCAGCTTTGAATGCTTCGCGTTCTTCTGCAGTATTCTTACCGTATTTTTCAAATGAACTGTAAGCCATAGTGTTATATGTTGAGATTAAGAACATATGTGCATCTTTCAGGTTAAGAAGTGGTAAAATCATCTTACCATGCATGTCATTGTTTAATCCCTCGTAGGCTCTGTGTTTCTTATCAGCAAATTCAGGTGTTGTAGTTTTAGGTTCAACAATATATACATTATCTTTAGTAGCTTTTATGAACCAATCGTTTAGGTTCGTATCTTCTGTGAATAGACGCATATTATAGTCTAAGAAACTGTTTAACTCGCCTATGCCGATAACTCCACCGATAGTTTCGCGATAAGCTTCTAAAGTTCTATCCCCTTTAACATTTCTTTCTTTAGAACCAATCTTAATCAAGAAGTCTAACACATTAACATTTTTACCATAAAAGTCAGGTTTGAATAGCATTAATTCTTTAATATTAAAGTCATCGAATTTAACACCGTAGTAACGATTTAGGTAAGCTAATCCAAGAAGAACAGCAGCCTTATTGTCATCAATCTTCTTGATCAAGGCGCGTTTAGCAGATTCATCTGTGTTTAATTGATGATCTTCATTTTCAAGCAACTGTTTCACAAATTTCGCCAGATTATCCTTGACTTCTTTGAAGGTTTCTTCGAGGTAAAGGTTCTTAATCGCATTTACTTTGTTAGGACCGGTTCTATTTAGGTGTGTGTAGATAGGATCTGATTGTAGCTCAACTGGGCTTAATTTTTCAACGATAGCATTGATAAGATCACTACGGTCTTTGTCAACGATATTAGGCGTATAGACAACTTCTCCGAGTTCAGCAATGCTGTACTCTTTCACTTGTTTGACATTAGATTCTTTCAGCGAAACAGTAAAGATATCTTTGGTCTTATCAGCATAGTGCACCAAAATGTGGTCAGCATCAGCCAATTCTGTTACAAAGGCATTGCCCTTCATAGCAGTAACTGATAGGACTTCCTTGGTCATAAGATGACTATCAGCAGCTAATTTATTTCCTTGGTTTACAATCCATTCTTTATTGTAGAACGGTTGAAGTTTTTCGATATTACGGTAGGCAAGTTCACGAGATGCATCATAATCTTGAGTATCTTTATAAGTATCAGCTTTTGGTTTAGTATTGTTAAGTTTCTCTTCAATAAGAGGTTTAATTTCGAATTTATCAGCAGTAATTCCGAATGACTCTATTTTCTTGTTTGCTTCTTCCAAGCTGATTTCTTGGATTCGATTACTACGAGAACCCTTAAATGAGTGAGAACCTTCACTCACATCTTTAACAACGTAGTTTCTTTCAATCCAGTTTCTTGTATAGTATCCATCTTCTGCTTCTAAATCTCTAGATCCATAGAATTCTTCACCGTTTTTAACTTTCATCATTGAGACTGTATCAGCAACACGCCCCCATGTCCAGTTTTTACTAATGAATCCACCAACATCAACAGGATTTTTCACGTTAATAGTACCTTTAGTAACAGCGTTGCGAACAGATGCATACTTATCAATTCCATTAGGATCAGAACCGTTATCTGTTCTAGCAACAAGTCCACCTACACGTGCTTTATCTGCGGTAATATCAGCATCTACATATGCGTGTTTAATATTTCCTCTCCAAAGTTCTCCGGCAATACCACCGATATCCCAAGGTCTATTACCAACTCCTGTTAGTTTACCAATAAAAGCAACATTTTTAAGAAGCCCACCTATGTCTCCCTTATTAACAATACCAGCAATACCATCTTTACCTAGAATGCTACCTGTTACTTTAACATTTTCTACAGTACCATTTTTAAGTGCTCGCGATAGTGCTGAAATATTTTCAATCCAAGGCATATTAATATTAACATTACCTAAATTAATGTTTTTAACTGTTCCACCTTCAATGTTATCAAATAACTGACGAGCCATATTGTGGATTGTGTATTGTTTACCATCAACACTTGTTAAAGTCCCACTGAATTTACCAGGAACATATTGTTTATTTGGTGTTGGTACATTAGCTGCATTCAAGTCTGCACCAAGTTTGAACTCACCGCTAGGGTTAGCTTGCATATCTTTTACAAGCTCATTGAAGTTGTAGTAAACATTACCTTCTTTTGCTTTTTGTTTTTCAAAGTAATGAACATACTCTTCGCTAAGTGTGTTATCAGCATTACGTTGAACTAAGTCTGGTGCTTTGGCAGTAACTTTATATAAAGTTTTTCCGTCTTTTTCTACTTCTTCAATCTTGTCAACAGCAAGTCTTGTAACTTTGTTGTCATGAGTTGTAACTCGTAGGTAAAGTGAAGCAACATTCGTTGGGTTTTCTGAAAGTAAACTTGAGTCAGTTTCAACACCTGCATCGTCAACACTTATTAAGCTTGTTTCTTTAATATTTTTAATTTCAACTTTTTTAAGGTCTAATTGTATTTGTTTATCTTCTAATGTTTCAGTTTCTTCTTGACCATTACCTCTATCATAAACCATAGTAGTAGATAGAGTATACTCTTTGAAGTATTCTACATTGTCTAATAACGCATTTAGATTATTTTCTGTTAGATTCACAGTCTTAACAACTTGTCCATCTTTTTTCAGGGTAGCTGTGATTGATTTAATTTTTGTCTTAGTTGGATTCTCTAGAGAATACTTAGCAACTACTTCTTTATCTAATACTTTCTTATCAGTATTTACAAATGTTAATACTGGTTTTTCAGTTAATGGAGCTAAGTTTTTGATAGCTTCTTCTAATTTTTCGGTAGCTGCATTAACTTTGCTTTGAGTAGTAGCATCATCTGCATTTACAGATTTTGCTGCTGTAAGAGTGTCTTCTAAAGATTTCCATGTTTGAGTAGTGTATTCTTCTTTACGTTTGCTGTTAGCTGTGTTAATAGCCGTTTGTAATGCAGTTTTATCTACAGCAAGAGCTTTAATAGCGTCTTGAAGAGCTTGAGTAGCCGCATCTATTTCACTTTGTTTAGGAAGAGGAGTAGTTCGGCTGTTGATTTCTTTTGCTTTTATTTCAGCATTTTTGAAGTCATTCCAAGTTGTTGGACTGTAGTCAGCTTCTTGTTTAGTTTCTGCTCTTGTTATTTGTTCTTGTAATTTTGTTTTATCAACAGTAAGAGCATCGATAGCAACTTTAAGTTTTTCAGTTGCATCCTTGATTTGAGCTTGAGTAGCTTTGTCGTTGTCTTTTACAGCTTGAGCGGCATTTTTCGATTCTTCTAGAGCGCTCCAAGATACAGTACTGTAGTCAGTAGCAGTCTTAGACTGAGCATCAGCAAGTTGTTTTTCAAGTTCAGTCTTATCTGTAGTTAAATCAGTGATAGCCGCTTTCAGTTTTTTGGCAGCTTCGTCGATTTGAGCTTGAGTAGCCTTATTGTTGTCTTTTACAGTTTGAGCGGCATTTTTCGCTTCTTCTAGAGCGCTCCAAGATACAGTACTGTAGTCAGTAGCAGTCTTAGACTGAGCATCAGCAAGTTGTTTTTCAAGTTCAGTCTTATCTGTATTTAATCCAGCAATAGCGGCTTTAAGTTTTTCGTCAATGTGATTTACTTCGCTTTGTTTTGCTTCTGGTTTGCTTGTAACTTTTTTCGCTTCGGCTAATACATTTTGAAGGTTTGTCCAAGATGCATCACTGTAGTGCTCTTTAGTTTTTGATTTCGCATCTTCGATAGTTTTGTTTAAGTCTGTTTTATCAACAGTAAGAGCGTCGATAGCAGCTTTAAGTTTAGCTGTCTCGCTATCTACTTCAGGTTGTTTTACAGAGTCAGAAGCATATACACCTTTTGCAGCTTCTAAAACAGATCCAAGAGCATTGTAACTTGCTGGTGAATAATCAGTAGGAGAAACTGAACTAGCTTTATCAATTTGATTCTTTAACTCACTTTTATCAACTGGTTCTTTAGTACCAACACCCTTTATTTCATCTACTGGATTGGTTGTTATTGTATCCTCTAGTACTTTACTGGACTGTCTACCATCAGTAGTAGTGACTTCAGTTAAAATAGTGCGTTCGCCAGCAACACCTTCTCGAATAACCCTTGTTTTTCCCTTAGCGAGGTTCTCATCATCTTGCTCAACTGTCTTAAAAGGCACAGGCTCTTTAGTTACTATAACTTCAGACTTAACTTCTATTACATTTAACACACCTTCTTCAGGAGTTGTTTTATGTTCTACTGCTGGCTGTTCTACTTTTGTTTCTTCGTCCTGATGTTCTGCTGGTTGAGCAGCTGGTGAAGTTTCTGTTGGTTGACTTTCTGGTTCAACTTGAGCTTCTACTGGTTGTTCTTCTTGTTTCGGTATTTCTTCCGCAGTCTTCTCTTCTTTAGAAGCTTCTGGTTGCTTTTCTGGCTCGACTGGTGCCTTTTCGTCTTCTCTTGGTGCAACTGGTTCACCTGCTTGTTCAACTTTTGGTTCCTCTGTTGGTTCCGTTTGTTTTTCTACAGCAGGCGTTTCAACTTTTGGTTCTTCAACAGGTTGATTAGCAGCCTCATCTTTTGTTTCTACTACTGCTGACTGTGCATCTTCTTGTTTCGGTGTCTCTTCCGATACCTTATCCTCTTTAGGATCTTCTGGTTGTGATGATTCTTTTGGTATCCTTGGCTGCTCCGGTTGTGTAGGTTGCACGGGGTGTTCTGGGACTTTTGGTTGTTCTACTGGAGTTGCAACTTTTGATTCCTCAGCTGGTTTGTCTGATGGTTGACTTTCCGATTTGACTGGTGCTGGTTCTGCTGAATCTTCTTTCCCCTCTTCTACTTTAGGAAGGGTTTCGTCAGTAGGTTTTACCTCCGATTTTGGTTCTTCCTTTGGACTTTCTTCTGTTTTAGGAGCTTCCTCTGTCTCTACTGCTCGGTTTTCTGGCTTAGCTTGCTCCTGATTTGTTGTTACTTGGGGATTCTCAACTTCGACCACAGTCACCTCTCCAGGTTTAGCTGAGGCTTCTTCTAAAACAGTATCCAAGCCAAGCGTTTTGAGGATGTCACCTGATAGATAACCAACATAGCGATAACCCTCCATTTCAACAACACCCTCTCGACTAGCCGGTGCTAGAGTAGCAACTGGATCTACAGCTCCTGCACTAGGAAGGACTACCAATCCCATAGCTCCAACTAGAAAGACGCTGGCAATTTTCTTTCTCTTGTAGATTAAAAGCAAGCTCCCAACAGTCAGCAAACCAAAAGCTGTCAAAACAGATGCTTCTGTCCCTGTTTGTGGCAGCTGATTTTTTTGATACACCAAACCATAAACAAGTTCATTTCCATCAGGCTTTCCTGTCTGAATTAAATCTTTAGCTTCTTGTGAAATAACCTCTTTATCTACATAGTGATAGGTGGCTGCGTCCACTACAGAAGGAGCCATCAAAAGGCTTCCAAGAAATACAGAACCTACAACTCCCTTAATCTTACGAATTGAAAAACGGTCTTTTTTAAACACTTTCATCTCCTTTATTTATTCTCACGACTTTCTGATAGAATCTTGCGGATAGTGCGCACGCGCACCTCCGATTAATTTTGGACGACTAGCCAGCGCCGTTACATGGGCATGACCAATCTCTCTCAAAAGAGGGCGAATCGGAACCTGAACATGCTTGACATGCATACCAATTGCAGTATCTCCGATATCCAATCCAGCATGAGCCTTGATAAATTCAACCTCAACTGGATCTTGCATAAACTTAAAGGCTGCCAATTGACCTGAACCTCCTGCATGGAGAGTAGGAAGGACACTGACGATTTCCAGACCAAACTGCTCTGCCACCTGACGTTCAACGACGAGAACCCGATTGACATGCTCACAGCCTTGAACAGCTAGATGAATTCTTTTTTCTTCTAGGAGATCTAGGATGGTCTTCACAATGATTTCGCCAATTTCTTGGCTGGATTCCTTGCCAATCTGACCACCTATCACTTCACTAGAGGAAAGACCCAAAACAAAGATAGATCCTTGCTTCAAATTGGCCTTTTCTAAAACATCTTTCACTATCTGACGTGTTTCTCTTTGAATCTGTGTCTCGTTCATCTCTGCTACCTCTTTTGTCACTATCTATCATACCGTTTTTTCTTGTTTTTAGCAAGATAGACGACCTGGAAAGCTTGCCCAATTACGCATAAAACTCCCAGAATTGACTGGGAGTTAACTAGTTTCTATTCTATTTATGTATATTTCAACCGTCGTTCCTTTGTCGGGTGCAGAATCAATCTTCATCTGGTAATGTTCTCCAAAATGAAGTTTGAGACGCTGATCGACATTTTGAAGACCAACTCCCCCACGTTTGAGTTGACTTTGACTACTATCACCAGCATCTTGGAAGCCAACTCCATCATCCTCAATGCGGATGACCAAGCCTGTATCCTGTTTCTGGACAGAAACTCTAATATGTCCCTGACCTTCCTTCTCCTTGATGCCATGGTAAAGAGCATTTTCCACCAGAGGTTGCAAAACCAACTTGGGCAAGACTAGGTTATCAAAGGCAGGATTTTCAGCAATCTCGTATTCCAGCTTATCTCCATAGCGTTGTTTCTGGATAAAGAGATACTGGCGGACATGATTGATTTCATCAGACAGGCAAATCAAGTCCTTACCTTGATTGAGTGCCAAGCGGAAATAGGTCGCCAAGGACTTGGTCACCTGAACCACTCGCTGACTATCCTGAAATTCAGCCATCCAGATGATGGTATCCAAGGTATTATAGAGGAAATGGGGGTTAATCTGGCTTGATAGGGCTTGAAGTTGGTACTGACGGGTCGTTTCTTCCTGGCTACGAATAGCTACCATCAACTGATCAATCTGATCCAACATGGCATTAAATTGGCGAGTTACTTCTCTCAGTTCATAGGCACCAACTTCCTTGGCACGAAGATTTTGAGCACCAGAAGCAATTTCCAACATGGTTTCTCTCAAGTCCCTTAAAGGAGCAATCCAGCGTTTGAGACTTAACCAAACCAAGAAGAGACAGACAAGAAGAGATGTGACACTTGCCCCAAGCAAGGTCCACATGAGTTGACTCCGAACCTGGTCTAACTTCTCCAGCGAAGACACGCCAAGCACCGTCCAATCAGTTCCTGCAATCTTTTCTTGACTGACGTAGGATTGGTGATCTAGCGTATAGCCCTGACCCGTCTCGATGTAGGATTTCATGGCCTCCATTTCGCTAGACGAACTATAAACTGTGTGTTGAGGATGGTAGACAAATTCATGATTTTCATTGATGATAAAGGCAAAGCCCTGCTGCCCCAACTGAAGTTGGTTAAGATAGGCTTCCAGAGTTTCATAAGAAATATCCAAACGAAGCACGCCCAGATTAGCTCCCTTTGCATCAAGAAGTTCTTGAGTGACAGAAATGACCCATTGACTATCTGATTTACGAGCTGGAGTCAAAATAGGCATGGCTCCCTGATGAATGGCCTTTTGGTACCAATCCTCAGCCATCATATCAGATGAAGTTTTCATCTGAACACTGTCATCTGTAGAAATGACCTGACCAGATTTGGTCACCAAAACCACTGCTTTCAAGTCCTGGTCTGCCTTTAAGATGGTCAAAAATAGATCTCGGATTCCCTTGACCTTATCTTGACTGGGATTCTCAGCATAGGCTAGGACATCCGTCTGCTGGGTCAAACCGGTCGAGGTGGTTTCTAATTTTTTAATATAAGACTGAATAAAGTGGCTAGTCTGGCTGATGGTCGTTTGGCTGTTGCCCTCAATGGTGGCCTCAATGGCTGAAGAACTAGATTGATAGTAGAAAGTCCCGACCAGAGCTAGGAGAATAAGAAAGACCAAAAAGATGGAAATAACCATTCTGACTAGGAGAGAAGAACGCTTCATCGGCCTTCTCCCTTCTTAAACTGACGAGGTGTCACTCCTGCAATCTGTTTAAAACGTTGGGTAAAATAGTTCATATCTTCAAAACCAACCTTTTCGGCTATCTCATAAATCTTTAAATCTGTGGTCAGAAGCAAGAGCTTGGCTTGTTTGACACGTTCTCTCACCAGATAATCCTGAAAAGGCAGGCCCAACTCTTTCTTAATCAAAGAACTCAGATAAGTTGGACTAAAGCCTAAGTCACTGGCCAAAGACTTTAAACTAAACTGGCTATCAGCCAGATGGGACTGGATTTTCTGGGCCATGTTTCCTTCAAACTTATCGGCCAATAAATCTTGTAACTGCTCTTCCTTCTCTTCCTTGTCTAGTTTTTGTTTGATTTTCCCCAACATTTCCTCAATATCCTGACGAGAAAAGGGTTTGAGCAGGTAGTCGTCCACACCTAGTTTGACAGCAGACAAGGCATAATCAAAATCATCGTAACCTGTTAAAAAGACCAAATGAACCTGAGGATAGGTTTCTCGTACCAGACTGGCCAACTGGATGCCATTTAGATGAGGCATGTTGATATCGGTTAAAATGATATCTGGCACCTGCTTTTGGATCAATTCCCAAGCCTGCCTTCCATTTTCAGCCTGACCGATGATTTCCATATCGTAGGCTGCTACATTGACCAGTTTAGTCAAACCTTGTCTTACCAGATATTCATCTTCTACGATTAAGATTGTGTAGGTCATGCTTCTCTCCTTTGTCACTTACTAGTATCAGTATAGCAAAATTCTCCTCTAACTGCTTAGGAAATACCTCTTATACTCAATGAAAATCAAAAAGTAAACTAGGAAGATAGCCACAGGTTTCTCAAAGTACCGCTTTGAGGTTGTAGATAGAGAGACTGGGCAAAAAGTCTTTTAAATTAGAGAACGCATAGTATCAGGTATTAAAAATCCTTGATATTATGTGTTTTATTGTTAGAAAATTTGCTTTATTTTCTCCTCAAATTGAGTTTTTGCTCCGTCTCAACCCTACCCACGGTAAGGCGACGCTGACGTGGTTTAAAGCGATTTTCGAAGAGTATTAATCAACATAATCTAGTAAATAAGCGTAGCCTTTTTCTTCCATTTGGTCTTTGGGAATAAAGCGGATAGAGAGGCTATTGATACAGTAACGTAAGCCGCCCTTGTCCTGTGGACCATCCGTAAAGACATGCCCAAGGTGAGAATCTCCTACTCGGCTCCGCACTTCCATACGCGTCATATTGTAGGACTTATCTTCCTTGTAGGTGACAACATCTGGACTGATGGGTTGGGTAAAACTAGGCCAGCCACAACCAGACTCAAACTTGTCCTTTGATGAAAAGAGAGGTTCGCCAGTTACCACATCCACATAGATACCAGATTCAAATTTATCCCAGTAGCGGTTTGAGAAAGCCCGTTCTGTTTGATTTTTTTGGGTGACTGCATACTCCTCAGGTGACAGGGTCTTTTTCAATTCTTCATCACTTGGTTTGGAATATTTGCTAGCATCAATGACAGGATAGGCCGCCTGATTAACATTGATATGGCAGTAGCCATTTGGATTTTTCTTGAGATAGTCTTGGTGGTAATCCTCAGCCACTACGAAATTCTGCAGACTCTCCTTTTCAACTGCTAGAGGCTGATCGTACTTCTTAGCCACCTCATCAAAGACTTGGTTAATCACCTCTAGATCCTTGTCATCTGTGTAGTAAACACCGGTACGGTACTGGGTTCCCACATCATTTCCTTGTTTATTCTTACTGGTTGGATTGATAATGCGGAAATAGTGAAGCAGGATTTCCTTGAGAGAAATTTGATTGGCGTCATAGGTGACATGAACAGTCTCCGCATGACCTGTTTGGTTAATCAATTCGTACTTGGTTGTTTCCCCTCTACCATTTGCATAGCCTGAAACGGAATCTGTTACCCCAGGAACTCGAGAAAAATACTCCTCAACTCCCCAGAAACAACCACCAGCTAGATAAATTTCGTGCAAATCTGCATCTTTACTAACTTCTGTTTTTTTCACTGTTTTTCCTCCTTGGCTAACTGCCGCTTTCTCAATTTGCGAGGCATCTGTCTGCCCTGCATTTCTCATCAATAGAAAATAGAAACCGGTTATGGCTAGAAAAAATACTCCTAGCAACATGATGATTTTTAACTTATCATTCATAGGACACCTCCTAGGCTAATTCCTTCAAAGTTTGTAAAATTGCATCTTTTTCCATGAAACCTGGTTGCGTTTTGACCAATTTTCCTTCACCATCTATAAAGGCTTGAGTTGGGTAAGAACGGACGCCATAAGTTTCCAAAAGTTTGCCTGATGGGTCAACTAGGACTGGGAAATTTTTATAATCTAAGCCCTTATACCAATTCTTAAAGTCCGCTTCAGATTGCTCCCCCTTATGTCCTGGTGACACTACTGTCAAGACCACATAGTCGTCGCCAGCTTCTTTAGCAATTTCATCCGTATCTGGAAGACTAGCCAGACAGATGGAACACCAAGAAGCCCAGAATTTGAGATAGACTTTCTTGCCCTTGTAATCAGACAAGCGGTAGGTCTTGCCATCTACTCCCATCAATTCAAAATCAGCCACCTCTTTCCCTTTAGCTGCGCTTGTTTTACTAGCTGTCTGCTCCGTCTTCATTTCATCTTTCGTTTGGTGTTCACTAGTCATGGACTTGCCTGAACAAGCCGTCAAACAAAGGAGCGAACCTGCTCCAAGAACACATGTTTGCCATTTTTTCATATTGATATTCCTTTCCATTTTATTCAAATAATTGACTTAAAATTGAAGCATTTCCAAACAGAACCAAGAGTCCCATCACAATAATGAGAAAACCACCCACTTTTTTGAGGATTCCGAGATAGGGATGAAGTTTTCGGAAATGTTTCAAAACATAACTAGAGGTCAGAGCTAGAAGCAAGAATGGTAGCGCCAAGCCCAACGTGTACACCAACATGAGACCCGCTCCCTGCCAAGCACCTGAGCCACCTGAAGCCGCCAAGGCCAAAACAGAGCCAAGAACCGGCCCCACACAAGGCGTCCAAGCAAAACTAAAGGTCAAGCCCAATAAAAATGCCTGACTATAGCCCTTACCATTTTGCCCCTGTCCTTGCAGTTGTAACCTCTTTTCCTTATAAAGCCCCTTAAAGTGTAGAATCTCCATCTGGTGCAAGCCTAAGAGAATGATAACCGCACCCGTCACATATTGAAACCAAGAAGCATAAAGCAAGTCGCCTAAAAAACCAGCTCCATAGCCCAACAAAATAAATATAAAGGAAATTCCTGCTATAAAGGCCAGAGTTCGTAATAAACTAACAACTGAGATGGAAAATTTGCCACTAGAAGCCTGAGCACTATCCTTATCATCTAGTAACACCCCTGCATAGACTGGTAACAAGGGTAAGATACAAGGAGAAAAGAAGGATAGAATCCCTGCCAAAAAGACACTTAGAAAAAAGAAAATATGACCCATAAAGTTCCTCCTATCATTTTATTGATAGATTTATTATACTCCTTCCATTTTCGAAAAAACAGGGACAATGATAGGGAAAAATAGGAATTTAATCAGATGATTTAGAAATCTTGGACAAAAACTATACAAAAACTGTCAAAGCACAAAAGCGCATAGTATCANNTGATACTATGCGCTTTTGTAATGGATAAATAGTTAGTCTTTTCTAAAACTAGGATCTTTCAAACTCTGTATACTGGCATTGATCACCGCACCTAGGATAACAATTTTAGCAATCAAGATAAACCAAAACATCATAACAACAAGAAGAACGGAACCTAAAATTCGGACGTCCACTAAATGATGGACATAGTAATTGAGATAACTAGAGAACAGAGTTAGTAAACCTAAAATCACTAAGAGAACAAAGGCACTGCCTGGTAGGGTATAGCTAATTTTCCTGTTAGATAGATTGGGAAGAAAATAATAAAGCATGACCAAGATAGCAAAGAGGAGGGCGTAAGTCAGAGGACCTGCCAAACCTTGTAAAGCCTGATAGATAATGCCATCTTTTGTCCAATAATGAGCAAGTAAAGCCAAAAGCATCTGCCCAAACAAGCTCAAAAACAAGGCAAACGCAAAGAGGAACTGCAAGCCAAAACTGACTAGGAGGCTCACCATCTGATGGGAAATAAGTCCACGACTCTTTTCGACGCCATAAGCCTTGTTAAAAGCTTTTTGCAAGAAATTCATAGATTTTGAAAAACTCCATAGCGCCGACAAGACAGAAAAACTCAATAAACCTGTTGAAGGTTGCGTCAAGACTTCTCTGGCTATTTTTTCCACACCTTCATAGAGGCTTGGGGGCAGGACGTCTTTCACAAAGCCCAGAAGTTCTCCCACAGGAATCTGAAAATAGGGGAGGATATTGACCACCACCAAAAGCAGGGGAAAAATCGAAATCAACCAATAGTAGGCTACTGCGACACTGGTCAACTCACTATCTGATGCTTGATAATAATGCAAAAAAGCTTTTAATAGAGGCTTGTCTATCAGCTCTTTCCACCACTTTTTCATGTCACACTCCTTCACTTATAATCTTATACTCAATGAAAATCAAATAGCAAACTCGGAAGCTAGCCGCAGGCTGCTCAAAGCCCTGCTTTGAGGTTGTAGATGAAACTGACGAAGTCAGTCACATATATAATCCAAGGCGACGCTGACGTGGTTTGAAGAGATTTTCGAAGAGTATTAACTAATTTCTTCTTACCAATTCCACCATATCATACGGCAGGGTATTGGCAGCTTCCTTCAAGGAATAGTTCTCTAAGTTATTGACATTTTGTCGTAACTTCTTGGCATACTTGGTCGTAATCAATCGTTTTTCTTCGTATTCGAAAATCAACTTGCGCTCCAGATAATAGCCCCTCAGCATTTCATCGATATTGTTGGGCTTGACACGATTGATAACCCGTTCGACAAAGGCACCACTGCTGATAATAGCTGTTTCTCGAAGACGAGACTCCTGCATAAAACTAATCAAAGAGCGTCTATAGACTCCCTTCAGGTTTTCCAAACTTTCAATAATCATCTCTGTATTGGCAAGATAGAGCTCTGCAATTTGGTCATAATCAAGAGCACGGAGACGGCTTTGCTCCTTGTCCTTCCAGCTACGGAAAGTCCTCCCGAGAGTAAAAACTTCATGAAGGAGAAAACGTAAAATCCGCAAAGAAACAAGGAAATAATAGGTCAATCGTGACGCAAACTTACGATTGATGCCTCGTTCTATATTTTTCAGATAACGTTGGTAAACTCGGTAAGCACGATTGCTAATGTTCCCCTCTTCATAGGCCTGTTCCAGTCCATCACTTTCAATACTAAGAATCAAGAGTTTCAAAGCAGCCCAGTCTTCTTGATCATCCTGGTTTTCTTGGCTTAAAATGAGATTTTCAATACGTCCATGGTAATTGTCAATAGCCGCATAGAGGGGAAGTTTATTTCTGGTGTCTTCCAACTCTTTTTCCAACTCCAGCGTTACTTCATTCAAAATGGCGATATGCATGAGATAGTCCTTGCTTTCTTCCTGTTCATCCGAAAGATGAGGCAGGATCAAGAGACCTGTTAAAAAGCTTACAAGCGTCACACCTGCAACAAGGAAAAGCAAGAGAGGATACTCCTGTTCTAAATTACTTGGTATCAAGAGAATCGTAGCAATCGACACCGTTCCCTTGACACCTGAGAAGGTCAAGAGAAGCATGTCCTTCATATACTTATTTAGCTTTTTCTTGAGACGTCTAGTCCTATAGGCAAAATAGCCATAGATCATGACAAAACGAATAGCAAAGAGGACAAAGGTAAGGGTGACAAGAGATGCCAGCAAGAGCAAGGGATTATAGATTGGATTGGTCAAGATAGGCTCTGCTATCATTTCCAACTCCATTCCTAAAATCACAAAGACAGAACCGTTGAGCATAAAATTCACTGTATGCCAAACTGTCTCGGTCACCGTATCCACTTGGGCTTCGAGGAGCGTGATTTTCTTGAAGCGACTCGCCTTTAAAATCCCAGCAACTACGACGGCAATAATCCCTGAAACGTGGACTTCTTCTGCCAGGAAGAAGGTTACCAAGGGTAAACTCAATTCCAGAAGGAGCTCACTAGCAATATCCGTTGCGCGCACACTTAGCAAGAAGCTATGCAGGAAACGATTAGTCATGGCTGTTAAAAAGCCAATTAAAAAACCGCCTAGGATTGAAAAGATAAGCGAACTGCTAGCTTGCCCCAGAGAAAAAGCTCCAGTTGTCCAAGCTGTCAAAGCTACCTGAAAAGCCACCAAACCAGAAGCATCATTCAAGAGTCCTTCGCCCTTAAGGATATTGGACACGCGCTTAGGAAAGCTAAAACGCTCCGAAAGAGAGGCAAAGGCCACCAAGTCCGTAGGACCAAGGGCTGCCCCAACAGCCAAGCAAGCTGCCAAGGGAAGGCTGAACCAAAGAAGATGGGCCAAGCCACCCAAACTCAGGGTCGAGATAAAAATCACTGGAAATATGAGATAAACAATGATTCGCCAGTGTTTTAAAATAGCCGTAACATCTGCTTCTTCAGCCTCTCGGAAAAGCAAGGGTCCGATAACCAGTGCCAAAAACAACTCCGTATTAAGGTGAAAGTCAGTATTGGGTAAAAAGAGACCAATCACAATTCCCAAAAGAATTTGCACCAAAGGGAGAGGCAAAAAGGGCAGGAGCTTATTGGTTGTACTTGAGACAATCAAAACCAGTAAAAACAGGATGAGGTAAATCAGTAATTCCACGCACGTCCTCCTTAATCTTTTTTACAACAGGATTCAAATATCTCCTTCTGCTCTTTGATTTTTTGGTCAATCTTGGAACAGTCTTTGTGCTCAATTTTTCTCTGGCACCGTTCCATTTCAAGAGCAACTAATTTTTTCTTGATTTTAAGCATTTTTTTGCTCATATGCGCTTGGTCTAGCACGCCCACCGCTCGTTCGTGGTGGGTTGATTCAACAAAATTCTGGCGCATGGCATCCAGCTTTTCGTGTAGGTATTGTTTATCCATGTCTGTATCTCTCTAATTTTTCAATCATCACTAAAAACGGTGGGTTATTGACTTGGTTTAAAGTTCGGTAAATGGCAGCTGTGTACTCTTGTTGGTTCAACTGGATCACAAAATCCAAGACAGCATCTCTCTCGAGGTCGCCTCCTTCATGACCATAGTAAATCATAATAGCAATTCGTCCACCTTTGACAAGTAAGCCACATAGCTTTTCTAATGCCTCAATCGTTGTCTGCGGTCGGGTGATGACAGACTTATCAGCTGACGGCAAATAGCCCAGATTAAAAATCCCTGCCTTGGCTTCTGTAACAAACTGGTCCAGTGTCTCATGACCTTGCAAGATTAACTGGGCATTTGTCAAGCCAGCCTGGTCCAAACGCTCCTTGGTCTTTTCCAAGGCTTGCTCCTGAATATCAAAGGCATAGACTTTCTTGGCTAGTTTGGCTAAAAAAAGCGTGTCATGACCATTTCCCATGGTCGTATCCACTACGATATCCTCTTTTGTCACTACCTCAGCCAAAAAATCATGTGCCATCTCAAGTGGTCTTTTCATTTTCAAACTCCTGTTTTACAGCCTTGCATCCTTGAACACTTCCACGACGTCGCATCTCCATCTCAATGCTGTTGAGAGCTTCCCATTTATTGAGGCTCCACATAAGCCCAATCAGCATATCCCTAGGTGCATCTCCTGTGATTCGATGGATGACGATATGTTTGGGAATGATTTCCAGTTGGTCACAGATGACCCTGACATATTCGTCCTGACTCATCAATTGTAAACGTCCCTCGTGATAATCTCCTTGCATACGAGTATTTGTCATAAGATGGAGCAAATGCAGTTTAATCCCTTGAATATCGTTATTCGTGACACAACGGCGGACATTTTCAACCATCATCTCATGGGTTTCACCAGGCAAACCATTGATCAAATGGGAAACAATCTCAATCTTGGGATACTTTCTCAAACGCTTGACCGTTTCCACCTACAATTCATAAGAATGGGCACGGTTAATCAAGTCAGAGGTTTCTTCAAAAGTGGTCTGTAAGCCCAATTCAACCGTCACATGCATGCGCTCCGATAATTCAGCCAAGTATTCGATAGTTTCGTCTGGTAAACAGTCTGGTCGCGTTCCAATATTGATTCCTACCACACCTGGTTCATTGATAGCTTGCTCATAGCGCTCTCGGATGACTTCCACCTTTTCATGGGTGTTGGTAAAATTTTGAAAATAAACCAGATACTTTTGAACATCTGGCCACTTGCGGTGCATAAAGTCAATTTCCTTATAAAATTGCTCACGGATAGGCGCATCTGGTGCTACAATAGCATCTCCAGAACCTGAAACCGTACAAAAAGTACAGCCTCCATGAGCCACAGTTCCATCACGATTGGGACAGTCAAACCCCGCATCAATAGGGACTTTAAAGGTCTTTTCTCCAAAAAGTTTTCGATAATAATCATTCAAGGTATTATAAGATTTCATAACTTTCATTATAACAAAAATCACCCACAATCTCAAAAGCCTGACTTTCCTATAAATTCCTCTGTTTCTCGTTTCCATTAGCCTTTTTTTATGATACAATATGGGTATGATTTTAATGAAATTAGCATCTATTTTATTATTGATACTGACCTTAGTCGTCTGCATTATCCTAACCAAACTTTTTAGATTAAAAAAACTAGGACGAAACTTTGCGGATTTGGCTTTTCCAGTCTTGGTATTTGAGTATTACTTGATTACAGCTAAAACCTTTACCCATAATTTCCTCCCTAGACTGGGGCTAGCCCTCTCGTTCCTAGCCATTATTCTCGTCTTTTTCTTCCTTTTGAAAAAACGCAGCTTTTACTATCCTAAATTCATCAAATTCTTCTGGCGTGCAGGATTCTTATTAACCCTTATCATATATATAGAAATGATTGTTGAATTGTTCTTAATGAAATAGTCGAATCCCTAAGCATTTTTTTCTAGGGATTTTTGCTTTCTCTACAAAATAGTATAGACAATAACACTATACAATTTTATACAAAGAAAAGAGTCTGGGACAATAGTCTCTTATCTCCAAAAAAAGCAACGGATTTGCCGTTGCTTTTTTGCATGGTTGCGATAGTCTTGGTAAAATAGAATTGCTTAATAAACCATTTAGAAAGGCTATCCCATGCATATTCACTATAACACAAATCAAACAACTTTACCACTAGAAATCAGTTCCTTCTTGCCACAAGACCATCTCGTCTTTACTATTGAAAAAGTGGTGAATACCTTGGAGGATTATCACTTCCACGCCTTCTATCATGCCTTTGGTCGCCCGTCTTATCACCCAAAAATGCTTGTATCTGCTCTTCTATTTGCCTATTCACAAGGGATTTTCTCTGGGCGAAAAATTGAAAAAATGATGATTGAAAATCTGGCTATGCAATACCTAACAGGGCAGTTGGTTGTCAGCTATCGCACCATCAATCGTTTTCGAGTCGCTGAAGGGATGGAAGACCTTATTCGTGATCTTTTCATCGACCTCAATCTTCGTTTAAAAATGGAAGAGTTAGTGACCTTAGATTGTCTGTAGATTGTCTGTTTATTGACGGAACTAAGATTGAAGCCAATGCCAACAAGTATAGTTTTGTGTGGAAGAAAACGACAGAGAAATTCTCCGCCAAACTTCAAGAACAGATACAGGTCTATTTTCAAGAAGAAATCACTCCCCTTCTGATTAAATATGCCATGTTTGACAAGGAACAAAAGAGAGGGTATAAACAGTCAGCTAGAAACTTAGCGAATTGGCACTATGATAACAAGGAGGATAGCTACACACATCCTGATGGCTGGTGCTATCGTTTTCACCATATCAAACATCAGAAAACACAGACAGACTTGCAACAGGAAATCAAGGTTTACTACGCCGACGAACCTGAATCAGCCCCTCAAAAGGGACTGTATATGAACGAAGGCTATCAAAACTTGAAAGTTAAAGAATGTCAGGCGCTTTTATCTCCCCAAGGTAGACAGATTTTCGCTCAACGCAAGATTGATGTGGAACCTGTCTTTGGGCAGATAAAGGCTTGTTTGGGTTACAAGAGATGTAATCTGAGAGGGATGCGTCAAGTGAGAATTGACATGGGATTGGTACTTATGGCCAATAACCTCCTAAAACATAGTGAAATGAAATAAGAACAGGACAAATCGATAAGGACAGTCAAATTGATTTCTAACAATGTTTTAGAAGTAGAAGTGTACTATTCTAGTTTCAATCTACTATACAATAAGAGAACGACTCAAAATTAAAAAGCTAGAGTTCCGCAATTGGAAATATCTAGCTTTTTTGTGGTTGAGAACTATTTTGTCTCAGGCTCTTTATCTTCTATTTAGGACAAGAGTTTTTCTTTGGTCTTTAATGATAAAGAAGGTATCAAAATTTCTAGTCTTCTTTTTTACCTTTAGTAACTACTAATCCTGCACTCAAACCTAGAAGAGCTAAACCTGCTGCTACTGCTGCTTGGCTTGCCGCACTACCTGTATTTGGTAACTGGGCTTTATTAGTTTGACTAGCTTCACTTGAATCAATTGGTTTTGTATCTGCTTTTTCTGACACTTGTGGTTTTTTAGCTTCTTGAGCTACTGGTTTGGTTCCAACCAAGATGATGCGGTCTGTCGGAGCTTCTACCACTTCACGGAGTTTTTCTTCCTTACTTCCATCAGGATTAATCGCTGTAAAGATACGTTCTTTACCAGTTTTTCCTTCTTGTTCTACACGAGTTTCACCTAGATACAGTGTTGAATCTTTTTTCTCAACTGTCTTGTATGCCAAATCTTTTTCAACAAATTCGAGTTTTGGAAAATCTTCTTGTACAGCAGCAACTGTCTTCTCAGAAACTGGTTTTTCCTTAGTCAACTGGATACGGTATTCCTTGACTTGTTTTCCACTTTCTGAAACGAGGCGAACAAGTACTGGAAGACTATCTTCTCCACTATCTACCACAGTCGAAGCTACTTGATTGTTTTCTTCAACTGAGACTTTTGGCCGTTGACCTTTATAGGTGATTTGGTAGTCTTGACGATCTTCAGCGAAATCAGCAAGTTCTTTTCCATCTACAAGAATCTTCGATTGAGTGCTTTCTTGAGGCAATTCGCTTGGTGCAAGGAAGGTCAGCTCAATCATCGCAACACCGCTCTTATCTGCTTTACGCTCCATACGCCATCTCATAGCTTTGGCTTTGATAGCTTTAAATGTTACGTTGATTTCATCACCAGCTGCAATGTCTTTATCCGCACGATAAGGCACAGCTTCCCAATTTTCTGGATTGTTAAATGGATGTCCAGATTCGTAGGCTTGGTAGTTTGAATAGTAGATAGGCACTTCAAAGTCTGGGCCGACATAACGTTCCAAAACAAGTTTAGATGGTGCATCTGTACCACTATCTACAAAGAACTGAACTTTTCCTTGTGCAACAGTCCGTTCTACAATCTTACCATTTTCACGGAAGATTACGCCTGCTGATACTTCTGGATTGGTAGACGGTCTTGCAGACCAGTTTGTCCAACGACGATTTTCTGAATGATCTCCGTCATTGAGATAATCCACACGGTCATGGGAGCTTCTATCAATATCGTTAGTGGCTGAAGCAAAGGCCTGGTTACTGTTTTCATCATACTCTGGGTTATCTGAAAGAGCTTCGCCTAGCTTGTCTGTCACTCGTACAGTGAACTCAGCAACAAGATCACTACCAAGAACATGGCCTCGAACGGTAAATTGACCTGCTTTTGTCAGATTTTCTGCTGGAACTTCTTCCCATTCAACTGACAAGTCTTTTGTTTCGTAGCCATCTTTACCTGTGAAGTAAACTGGAACCTTAGTCGGCAATTCAAGTGCTTGACCTACTTGTACCAAGCGAGCTTGTTTAACCGCAGCAACTGGTTTATAAGAAAGTAAGTTCTTATCCTTAGTGAAGTGCAGACGGTATTCTCCTAAGATGTCGCCATTTTCAGCTTTCGCGATGACACGAACTGGCTCACCTTCACGAACGCTTGGAACGACGGTAGCGAGGCCATTGTTGCTAACACTTGCTGTGACTGCCGTAACTTTTCCATCTACAGACTCAAGGTAGTAGTCTGTCAAATCAGGGTTGAAGTTTGCTAAGTCTTTGCCGTCAACTTGGATTCTTGTTTGTCCTTGTTTGGCTGCCGCAACTTGTTTCGCAAAGATTTGTACCTCTGTGATAGACGTTCCACGCTTGTTATCTGCTTTAACCATGCGAATACGAACAGCATAGGTTTCAACTTTATCAAAGCTAAAGTGGTTCATTTCTCCAGCCTTGAGTTGAGCAGGGGCTTTTAGATTAGTAACTGGTTTCCAGTTGGCAGAATTATTAAAGACATGGTCCTCATTACCAACAAAACTAGGGTTTTTAGGAGCTGTTGGGACAGTCTTACCAACATAATACTCAATCACATAAGACTTCGGTGCACCAACTCCATGGTCTTCGTGGAATCCGACACTTAGATTATCAACGGAGCGTTTGCTCAAGATACCTGAATCTCCAAACAGAACACCGACTGAAGCTTCTGGATTACTACGATTCCAGTTTGTCCAACGATTGGCTGGTTGGTTATTGTAGGAAATGAGCTTGTCATTAACATTTGAAACTGGGTCGCTTGGATTTGAATCTGAAGCAAAGGCAAGTGGCAATTCTGAACCGGTCCATTGGTCAGAAATGTTTACACCTTGCTCAGTTTGAGCAGATACGCGAACATGAAGTTTAGTTGTTAATCGCGTACCTTCTAAGCGACCATTAACTGTAAAGACACCTTCCTTAGCGTATTGCTCTGGACGAATCGCATCCCATGCAACCTTAGCTGATGAAACGTGACCATTTGAATCATATGTCCGAACGCTTTCTGGTAATTGTGGTGCTTCTGCGATTGGAGTTGTCACACTGACTTCTTCAACTGAAACGATACCTTCTACAGAGACTCTTGCACGCGCTTCAAGGTCAATTCCTTCAACTTTACCTAGTACTTCAAAGGTTTGATAGGAGTCTAGTTTTTCTTTCGGAATAGCTTGCCAAGTGACTTTGTGAGCTTTAGGGAAACCTTTGTCATACTCAACCGTTACTGTTGACGGAAGAGTAGGTTCTTGGTGTAAATCTGTCACTACATTTACTGGACGGATAGATTGCGCAATCTTCTTCTCAGTATTGGCCTGGATAGTGAGATCAACTTGGCCTTTAGCTCCCTCATATTCCGCTTTGAGAGTGACTGCTCCTGGCTTATGTAACTCAAGCATTCCTTTACGAATTGCGACTTCCCCTTCACCACTTGTAGAGAAGGTTACTTTATCAGCTGGTAATACAGCTTGCGTTCCATCTTGATAGTGAGCTCGAACCGACAATTTGACAGTTTGGTCTTCTTTGAGACTGTCAGCTTTTTCCACTTGCAAGCTCAAGTGAGCAATTTTTGGTGCTTCTTCAAGGAATTGAATTGCATAGGTTTGAAGAGGGCCACCATCTTTAGGCTGAATAAAGATGCTCGCACGCATGCCGTTTGCTGCGCTTGCTTGAAGAACTGTCACATCAGCATTTTCAGCACTTGCTGTGACTTCTGGCAGTTGGGCACCATAAGATAGAGTACGATATTGCATTGGTTGTCGACTAGTAAGACCTGTTACTGCCTCACCTCCAACAGTAACAGTTGGCACTACAGGTGCTGCAGCATTTCCTTCTTCTACCACAAGGGTTGCATGAATTGGTTGACCTTCTAAATAACCGGTCGCTTGAATACGAGAACCTGGAATTGCTAACTTAACTTTATCTTCTTCGGCAATCTCCCACTTGTCCACTTCATACTCTTGTACACTTCCATCAGTCAAAACATAGGAAACAGATTTGTCTACAGAATTCAAGTTAGTATTTGGAGCAATACGTTTAACTGTTGGTAATTCTTTCGCAATTGCTAGAACCTCGACATGAGCCTCTACCTCACGTCCATTTGCTGTACCTTTAACAGTCACAACTCCTGCTTGACTAACATCGACTTGAGACCAAGTTACTGGAAGTTTTTCACGACTACCGTCGCTGTATACAAAACCTACTGTTTTCGGCATTTTTGGTTCTTTACCAATTAATGTACGAACTCTTGCTACTTCTGTCCCCAAAACAGTCTTCTCTTGTCCTTTTTTCTTACCAGTAAAGACGGTAACTTGGTCCGATTTCAAGAGGTCTGAGTGGGCAGTCAGAGTGAATTTACCTGCTTGTTCAGTTGATTTAACGATGGCAACCCCTTTACCGTTAAAGGCTCTACGGATCCATGAACCATCTGCTTGCGCCTTATAGCGTTCTCGGCTGGCTTGTTCCCCATTATCGACACCGACTAGTTGACCTTGTCCATGCAATTGGAAACGAACCAAATTATTGGCAGTTGGTACAACATTTCCTTCACTGTCTACGATTTCGTAGTAGATGTAAGTCAAGTCTTTTCCATCTGCGGCGATGGCGTGTTCTTCCTTGACGAGGCGAACTCCTGCTGGTTGCCCTGCAGTGGTAATCTTGTCACGTGCAATTTCTTTTCCAGCTTCATCGCGAGCTACAGCTTCCAAGGTACCTGGTTGGTAAGCAACCTTCCACTCAAGATAGAGTTCCTTAGCATTCGCACCTTCTTGGTAGGTACGACCATCGCTGGTTTGTTTTTTGTTGAAGGTCTTAAGACCAAGAGATTTTCCATTCAAGAACAATTCTACACTAGAAGCATTCGAATAAGCACGAACTGGAATCTTACCTTCTGAGTCAGCTACTTTGGATGCTAATTCTTTGTTTTCCCAGTTCCAGTGAGGAAGAAGGTGTACCATCGGTTTCTTCTTAACAGAAACCCATTGGCTTTGGTAGAGATAGAAGTCATGTTTTGGAATGCCGGCTGTATCTACGATACCAAAGTAAGAGCTCTTAACAGGAGTTTGATTTTGGTTGTGCCATGGTGTAGGTTCACCAATATAGTCCGTACCTGTCCAGATAAACTGTCCAGCATAGCCAGCGTTGTCACGGTCAAAAGTCCATGAAGCGGTTACTGTTTTCCCCCAACCCACACGATCATTCCCATAGTCAGACTGTTCATAATGACGCTCAGGTCCATTGCTATGTTTCAATTCACGTTCAGGGCGATAGTAACTTCCACGTGTACGGGTAGCTGAAGATGTTTCTGATCCATAAATCAACCATTTTGGATGCTTAGCTCTAAGGGCTTTGTAATTATCTTCAGAATAGTTAAATCCAACAGCATCGAGTTCATCAGCAATTTTCTCATGCCCTCCGCTACCATTACCGAAACGGAATTTATCTGCTCCCATGGTAACATAGCGAGTCTTATCAACATCCTTGATAACCTTGACCAAACGTTTAACAGTTGCTAAAGAGTGGGCATCACCATTAGCTTCACCTATTTCATTACCAATTGACCACATGAAGATAGCAGGGTTGTTTTTGCCTCTTTCGACCATGGTACGTAGGTCAAAATCAGACCATTTTTCACCTTTTCGAGCTTCTGGGTGAGTGGCATCTTTTTCAAAGAAACGTCCATAGTCATAAGGTTTCTTGCCACCATACCAAGTATCAAAGGCCTCTTCCTGAACGAGTAAACCTAGTTCTGCTGCGATTTGCAAGGTTTGCTCACTAGCAGGGTTGTGGGTTGTACGGATGGAGTTAACTCCCATCTCCTTCATTTGTGTGAGACGACGGTATTCTGCTTTATAGTTTTCTTCTGCTCCAAGCGCCCCATGGTCGTGGTGCAAGGATACTCCATGGAATTTAATACGTTCACCATTCAAAGAGAAACCTTCATTTGGAGTCCAGTGATAGTAACGGTAACCAAACAAATCCTTCTTAGCATCAACCAATTGACCGTCACGGTAAACACGCGTAATCAATTCGTACAAGGCAGGTTTGTCATTTAAAACGGTCCAGAGTTTTGGTCTTTCAACTTCTAAAATCGCATCTAGGCTTGTTGATTCATGTACTTTTAAGGTACGGCTCTCTGTACGTACTAGACCTGTCACAGCCTGACCACCACGTTCAACGATTTGATATTCTGCTACAAGTTCATGGTCTTTGTCGTCCGTATTGACGATTTTGCTGGTCACATGAGTTTCAACCTTGCCATGTTGTTGTTCTTCAAGTTTTGGTGTTAAAATAGTTGTCCCATTTTTCTCAACATGCACCTTATCTGTCACTTGTAAAGTCACATCACGATAGATACCACTTCCTGAATACCAACGGCTACTTGGCTGTTTGTTGACTGCATGGACAGCAATCACATTCTCACGACCATCTTTGTTCAAATAGTTAGTGATATCATATGAAAATTGGTTATAACCATTTGGATAATGCCCCACTAACTGACCATTGACATAAACTTGAGAATCCATGTAGACGCCATCAAAAGTAAGGCGAACATTTTTCTTGAGGTCTTTTTCATCTAGTTTGAAAGTCTTGCGATACCAAGCTTCCCCACCGTTAAGCTGTCCACCTTCATTTTGTGCAGGAGATTCATGATCGAAATCGTTAAAAATACTCCAGTCATACGGTAAATCCAATTTTTTCCACGTAGATACATCTGCATCCGGTTTAATGACTTCCTTAGAATTTGCATTGAGTTTAAAGTGCCAATTTTGATTAAAATCCACTTTCCTGTCTTCAATCATTTGATTCACTTCTTCATTTGTTACAGCTTTAGCATCTTCCCTAAGCGGTTTTTCTTGACTTGAAGCTTGTGATTCTATCCTTGGAGCTTTTTCTTCCGGTTTAGCAGACACTTTTTCCTCTTTTGGAGTTACGGCTTCATCTTCTTTCTTCTCAGATGCAATAGCCTCAGTTGAACTAGATTCACTTTGTTCTGTCCTTTCAACTACATTTTTAGTTTCCAAAGCTTTATCAGCCTTTTCTTCTACTATCGTTTTTTCCTCTTTAGGTTTCTCAGCAGTATGAGTAATAAGTGTTTCATCCGCATAAACTACAGATTCTCCAGCTATATTTCCTCCTAATAGAACTGCACAAGTCCCAATCATTACTGAGCAAGCTCCCACAGCAAACTTACGAATGCTATAAACTCTTTTCCGATTCCAATGGCCTTTCCCCATAAAACCCTCCTTATATTATATTTAGTGCAGTTAGCTACTGCCAAAGCCCAAGTGGTATACATTGTATGACAACCTAGTTTCAACAATTTACATTTTATAGGAGCGCATTATTTTGCTTTTGCTGCGTACTCTTCGTTACGTTTAATCATTTGTTTTCTGTACCAAGCAAAGATACCGATATAGAATACAAGGAAGACTACTGCACCAAGAATTGCTTTGATATCACCAGTTGTAGTGTTACCAATTGTCCAACCAAGAAGTTTTTCGATTGGTCCTTCAAGAGTAGAGTGAGTAATCAATTGAGTTTGGCTCACACCTTCTGGGAAGGCACCTACACCTTTAGCAAGTTCTGTTGCAAATGGTGCAATAAGTGTACCTGAAAGAAGGAAGAGTGGCAACAAGAGTGTTCCGAAGATAATCATACGGAGCAATTTACCACGAGTTACAACTAAGAGAGCTGGAGTAACACCCATAGCGATGATACCTGCAAGTGGCAAGATACCATTTCCGACTTTTGAAAGAAGAACAGCTTCAATCAACATGATTGGAGCAAGTACGTTGGCACAAGCCCAGATTTCAGCACGACCAGCGATGAATGGCCAGTCAAGACCGATATTGAATTTACGTCCTTGAAGACGTTTAGTAGCAACGTTTGTAATACCTTGTGATAGTGGTTCTACGGCTGCGATGAACCATGAACCGATAAGTGAGAAGAGTTCCAAAGATACACCGGCAGTCAAACCAAGAGACAGCCATCCTTTGATAACAAGACGCCATTTATCTGCATCTGCAACCCCTTCAATTGGATGTGGAGTTCCCATAATACCGATAACGATACCAAGGATGAAACCGATGAAGAATTTAGATCCCCAGAAACCGATTTTCTTGTTCAATTTAGCAGCATCAAAGTCATATTTATCAAGGCCTGGGAAGAATTTTTCAAAAATCTTATCCAAAACCATGATAACTGGGTTCATCATGTAGTTCATGTGAGTTGATGTCATTGGTGATGAACTTGGAGCGTTAAGAAGGTCATCAAATGTAGGTTTCATCAAGTCAGAGTTGATAATTTTCAACACACCAACAAGGACGATAGCTGCTGTAGCAATAAAGAGTGAAACCCCTTGACTCACACCGTTGTTGTCTGCATACCATTTAATCAAAAGACCTGTGATAGACAAGTGCCAGATATCAAAGATATCAACGTCAAGTGTATCGGTTTTCTTCATAGCAAGCATCACTATGTTGACAATCAACATGATGAGCAAGAAGTATAGTGTCCAAGCAGAACCCCAAGTGATTGTAGCAAGTGGTGCCCAACCAACGTCGGTGATACTCAATTGGATACCAGTGTTTTCAACGAATTTTGCAAGCGACGCTGAGAAAGCAGTGTTTAGCATACCGATGATGGCACCGATACCTGTAAGAGCGATGGCAAGTTTGATACCACCTTCAAGCGCTTTGGAGAATTTCACTCCAAAAAGTAAAGCCAATACTGTCAAAATGATTAACATGATGACAGGTCCACCCATATCTAAGATGGGATTGAAAACCTTTCCGATTAGGTCAAAGATTGCATCCATAACAGTTCCTCCCTTTTTTATGTTATATGAATGTTAACAAATTGATAATTAGCTTAATCCGTGTTCTTTGATAGCTGCTTCAATATTGTCAAATACTGGAGCACTCATTGCAGGGATACGGAATAAGATTGGTCCAGCTTCGATAACTGGAATACCTGGGTCAAAACCAAGATCTGTCGCAGCGATTGGTGTGAAGATGTCATAACCCTTGATAAGGTCTTCGTTAACATCTTTGACCATGACTGCATCACAGTGAACATCGTAACCACGGTTTGAAAGTTCTTCTTCAAGAGCACTTTTAATTTGGTGGCTTGAGTTAACACCTGCACCGCAGGCAGCAAGAATTTTAATCATATGGATTTCCTCCGATTTAATATTTTTAATAGACAAGATTAAGCGATTTCTTCAGCTATATAAGCATAGAGGGCTTCTGGTTCAGAAATTTTTGATAGGTCTTCAAGATGACCATTTCCAGTAAAGAAGTCCATCAACTGAGCAAGAATGTTGGTTTGACTTGAACTTGAGTTATTAATGATAAAGAAGAGCAAGGATACTTCTACTTCCTTATCTGGTGCAATCATATTGTGGAAGGTCACAGGTTTCTCTAATCGAACGACCACAACTTTTTCAGCTAGATTATGAACAATATCTGTATGAGGAATAGCCACATTCGGCAAATCCTTACCCAAAAATTCCATATCTAAGCCAGTTGGAAATGACTTTTCACGCGTGATCAAGGCTTCACGATAAGTTGGAGTCACGATTTCTCGTTCCTCCAATAAAGTGGCAACCTGATCAAAGAGATGTTCTTGATTATCCGCTTCTAAGCAAAACACAAGGTTTTTGTCAAAGAAATGATCTAATCCCATAAGGTTTTCCCTTCTTTCCATTAACTTTATGCTATAAGTATAACACTATATGTAATCGTTGTCAATAGTTTTCTGTTGATTTTTGTCTTTTTTTATACTTTTGTTGTGTTTATAGTTTGTTATATAAAAATAAACAAACAAATATTCCAAGTATTTTTCTGTTCTAATACTCCATGAAAATCAAAGAGCAAACTAGAAAGCTAGGCACAGACTGCTCAAAACACCATTTTGAGGTTGTGGATAGAACTGACCAAGTCAGTAACCATATCTACGACAAGCCGACGTTGACGTGGTTTGAAGAGATTTTCGAAGAGTATTATTTTCCTTCTTTATCAGGAAATAGATAGCCAATCCCTACACAAGCTAGGACGCCTGCTCCAATCACCAAGCCACTTGAAATTGGCAACAGGTCCAAAATTGCATTCGCAATGATAAAGGCAATAATCAAACACATCAGACTAGCCTTGTAATCCTTTTTCAAAAGATTCTCTAGAGTGAAAAAGAGGAACAGACCCACCGGAATCAAAGACCAGAGGTTGACATCTAAACTTGGCCAGCCAACAGAACCAAAATACACTACTGTCACTGCTGCTAATAAAAAGACAATTCCCAATAATTTTTTCATTTGTTTATCTCCAATTTTTTTATGAACTTGAGTTCTCTGATAGTGATGCCTCACGTCCCTTACAAAAATCATTATAGCAGAGGAGTTTCTCAAGAACAAGTTCGTTTGCCTATCTGGTCTCTATATCAGTCTAAGTGGTTAAATAATGGCGATAAAATAAGGAAGCAGGGTAAGCGCGTCATAACAAGGTATCTATCATTCATGGAGTTCCTCCTGTATACTATTCGTAAAGTAAAACTATTGGAAGATATTTTAATGCCACAACCTATTGTTCCTGTAGAGATTCCACAATCTCGAAATGATAGAA
>NZ_VMNC01000005.1:0-2688 GCF_013277505.1 Streptococcus sp. k-378
GATGAATCTCTTAGGAGTTGTTCAATTTTTTGTGTTTCTTCGTTTGTAAGTTTCATAACTACTATTATAAGATGTTTTTTGATTTTAGTCCAGTATCAGCGCTCATGAGACCTCACGGGATAAGTCCTACATCTTTCCTCGTTTATACAAGATATGAGGACGTTAAAAGGTTAGAGTGAAAATAGGAAATCTGACGCAGAGTCTTTAGACTCTAGAAAGATTTATCTTTTTCACACAAACCTTAGTCCGAATTCAATTACTCTCGTGATTTACGCATATGGGTTACGACTACCTTTTTGGACTTTAGAGTTTCTGGCCCCCTTATCCGCTATATACGCCTTACTATCACCTTCCTGTTCGTAGAGCCACGATTTCGCTATCCCTTCCTCTGACGATTCTTATTTCCAGTGTCAGACTTAAAACGGTCTATCCCCAGACCGTTTTAATCCGCTACCTCACGATAGTCAGGCTTGGGAATCGCTATTGGGTTCACCGGTAGCAGGTGCCCACCGAGGACTTACACCTCAGATGCACGACATGCCCGTCGTACTACGAAAAAGCCCTGTTCCTCGAGATGAGGAGCAAGGCTTTTTGAGTTTCAATTATTCTTCTGTTCCAAGGAAGTTTTTAGCAACAAGGGCTGCAAGAACTCCACCAACGATTGGCGCAAGGATGAAAATCCAAACTTGTTGGAGGGCTGCGCCACCTACCAAAACAGCTGGTGCCAAGCTACGGGCTGGATTTACTGAAAGCCCAGTAATGTTCAAGCCCACAAGAATCATCGCCATCAATGACAAACCGATTACCAAACCAGCAATCGCGCCATTGCCCTTGCTTGCTGATGTCACAGTCATGATAACCAATACAAACAAGAAAGTTGCGATGACTTCAAACAAGAAACCACCAAAGATAGTGACACCGTTTGCCAAGGCATTTTCACCAAGGCTAGCAGTTGACATACCCGAGTTAGCCAAGAGGAAGAAGACTGCGCCAGAAGCGATGAAAGCTCCAACAACCTGACCAAGTATGTAGTTTACAAGTTCTGAAGATGACAAACGTTTGTTTACAAACATAGCAATCGAAACAGCCGGGTTCAAGTGAGCACCTGAAACAGTTCCGATTGAGTAGGCTGCCACCACGATTGCCAAACCAAAGGCAAAGGCGATTCCAAGGTGACCTAGGCCATCAAGACCATTTCCAAAAACAACAGCTCCTGTCCCGACGAATACAAGCATAAACGTACCGACTAACTCAGCAACAAATTTTTTCATTTTCTTTCTCCTTTTTTCAAAAACTAGATACTAGTCTATCAAAAGTAGGAAAGGGTTTCAAGAAAATTGATTGGAAATTTTTTGAAAATCATAGAACTACTAGCAATACCTAATATTGAAAAGATTGAATAGCTTCTTTCAAGTCATCTTGTAAACTATTTCTCTGGTCAAGTTGGACATAGACTTCCAACAGACAGGATCTGAAGTTGGAAAATTTATAAAAATCTTCCCTTTCTTCTATCGGAAAGTCAACAGCTTTTATCCAAGAAGCTACTTGCTCTTGCGCTAACTTCCCTTGTAAAATAGGTTCATAGATCACTCTTGCTAAACGCCAATCCTCATCATCTGTAAAGCGAATCTAAACTCTTTTAAATAGTTGTCCAAGTATATCAAATACTTCATGAACTCTGTTTTTAGGAAAGTTGGGATGACAAACCACCTCTGTCAGTAAA
Organism: Streptococcus sp. k-378; assembly: GCF_013277505.1. Lineage (NCBI taxonomy): Bacteria > Bacillati > Bacillota > Bacilli > Lactobacillales > Streptococcaceae > Streptococcus > Streptococcus sp. k-378. The sequence continues at coordinate 1,724 of NZ_VMNC01000005.1, forward strand.
TCGGCTCCATGTGCAAAAGCATGAACCCAACCATACTGACTTGAAAAACCCGTTGTATCCTTTTCTTTTGAAAGATAATACAAACCTTGATTTAAAAGGACATTACGAATTCCTGCATTTAATTCCTGATAAAAAATCGATTGCTGGTTGGCATCTGCAGACAAGAGATTTGCATAAATAAGCGCCCTAAAAGAACGTTCAAGGGTTGACAGGCCTACCTTATCAATATCTTTATCTAACCCTCCATCAGATGAAATCCCTTCAGCAATGAAATGAAATTGTTCCTGTGTAAATAGCTCTTCCTGAATCCCTCTAGCAAAGCTTGTAAAAACAAGGTCATCACGAATTTCTGGAGAAGGATCTCCCAAATAATCAAGTAGCCACTGGATTTCTTCCTGGTTATAACTTGGTTTTTCTTCTGCTATTTTTCTAAGTAACTTTTGATACATGGTCAATACCTCTACATTTCTAGCAACTGTTCAAAAAGCTGTCCTTAAATGACTTTAGCAATTTGTAAAATTAAGTTAAAGAGAAAAAGACATTTATATTCAGAGAAACAGCACATTTCTGAAAGGATACATAAATGATTTATTCCATATTACCACAAATGAACTTGTAATGATAGAACTTTATCACAAAAATCACATTTCTGTCTCAAAAATTGCGAAAAACTAGTTATATAGTCATTTAGTTTTAAAAAAGCGTTCCAAACATTCAAAAATAGTTGGGACTTCCCTTAATAAATCTGTTACTTTCTTTTTCAAGATAGCCCAAGCTTGCTCAATAGGATTCAAATCTGGTGAATAAGGCGGTAGAGGTAAGAAAAAGTGTTTATCTTGGATGCAGAGTTCATCCAAAATGTTCTTGGGATCAAAACTAGCATTGTCCATGATAATAACATGAGGTGTCTTCAAAGCAGGCAGGAGTTGCGTTTTGAACCACTCCACAAAGAAATCGCTTGTCAT
>NZ_VMNC01000050.1:0-46656 GCF_013277505.1 Streptococcus sp. k-378
TTAGCCTTGGCTTGTCAGCTTAACAGCTCCAAGCCTCTTATCAAATGAAATCGAGGGCTAACTATCAGCTAGTTAAAACATCTATTTTTTAGGAGGCCTGGGTGGCTAACTTCATTATAGAACTTTCAGTAAAGATTTTTTAATGACTTATTTTAATTTTTTTAAAAATTAACTTGACTTAATTTTTTTTTTAAGGTATATTAAGAGACAGGAGGAATACAAGTTTATGATACATATCGAAAACCTCAGTGTCTCCTACAAAGAAACGTTGGCACTTAAGGATATTTCACTAGTGCTCCATGGACCAACAATTACCGGTATCATTGGCCCAAACGGCGCTGGGAAATCAACACTATTAAAAGGTATGCTGGGAATTATCCCACATCAAGGTCAGGCATTTCTCGATGACAAGGAAGTTAAAAAATCCTTACACCGAATTGCCTATGTCGAACAAAAAATCAATATCGACTACAACTTTCCCATCAAGGTCAAGGAATGCGTCTCGTTAGGACTCTTTCCCTCTATCCCTCTCTTTCGAAGTTTAAAGGCTAAACATTGGAAGAAAGTGAAAGAAGCCCTTGAAATCGTCGGTCTAGCTGACTACGCTGAACGGCAAATCAGTCAACTGTCTGGAGGTCAATTCCAGCGGGTCTTGATTGCCAGATGTTTGGTACAGGAAGCCGACTATATCCTCTTGGATGAACCCTTTGTTGGGATTGACTCTGTCAGTGAGGAAATCATCATGAATACGCTGAGAGATCTGAAAAAAGCTGGGAAGACGGTTCTCATCGTCCACCACGACCTCAGCAAGGTTCCCCACTACTTCGATCAAGTCTTGCTTGTCAATCGAGAAGTGATTGCCTTTGGTCCAACCAAAGAAACCTTTACCGAAACCAATCTCAAAGAAGCTTACGGTAATCGACTCTTTTTAAATGGAGGTGACCTATGATTGCAGAATTTATCGATGGATTGCAAAAATTCCATTTCCTACAAAATGCCTTGATAACAGCTATTGTCGTCGGGGTCGTAGCTGGAGCTGTAGGATGTTTCATCATTCTACGCGGGATGTCACTCATGGGAGATGCCATTTCACATGCTGTCTTACCAGGTGTAGCCCTCTCCTTCATCTTGGGCCTTGACTTCTTTATCGGAGCCATTGTCTTTGGACTGCTAGCTGCCATCATCATTACCTACATCAAGGGAAACTCGATTATCAAAAGCGATACCGCCATCGGCATTACCTTTTCTTCTTTCTTAGCCCTCGGTATCATCTTGATTAGTGTCGCTAAAAGTTCAACTGACCTTTTCCATATCCTTTTTGGTAATATCCTAGCCGTCCAAGATACGGATATGTTTATTACTATGGGTGTTGGGGCAGTCATTCTCTTGTTAATCTGGATTTTCTTCAAGCAACTCTTGATAACTTCCTTTGATGAACTCTTGGCTAAAGCCATGGGAATGCCTGTCAATTTCTATCACTACCTTCTCATGGCACTCTTGACTCTCGTGTCTGTGACAGCCATGCAAAGTGTCGGAACTATCCTGATTGTAGCCATGCTGATTACCCCAGCTGCAACTGCTTATCTGTATGCTAATAGCCTGAAAAGCATGATTTTCCTTTCCTCAACCTTTGGAGCGATAGCTTCAGTTTTGGGGCTCTTTATCGGCTATAGCTTTAACGTTGCGGCAGGTTCTAGTATCGTGCTCACAGCTGCTAGTTTCTTTCTCATTAGTTTCTTTATCGCTCCAAAACAACGATATTTGAAACTAAAAAATAAACATTTGTTAAAATAAGGGGCAAAGCCCTAATAAATTGGAGGATCTAATGAAAAAATTAGGTACATTACTCGTTCTCTTTCTTTCCGTTATTGCTCTTGTAGCATGTGCTAGCGGAAAAAAAGATACAGCTTCTGGTCAAAAACTAAAAGTTGTTGCTACAAACTCAATCATCGCTGATATTACTAAAAATATTGCTGGTGACAAGATTGATCTTCACAGTATCGTTCCTGTCGGTCAAGACCCACATGAGTACGAACCACTTCCTGAAGACGTGCAGAAAACTTCTGAAGCAGACCTCATTTTCTATAACGGTATCAACCTTGAAACAGGTGGCAATGCTTGGTTTACCAAATTGGTAGAAAATGCCAAGAAAACTGAAAACAAAGACTACTTTGCAGTCAGCGAAGGGGTTGAAGTCATCTACCTTGAAGGTCAAAACGAAAAAGGGAAAGAAGACCCACACGCTTGGCTTAACCTTGAAAACGGTATGATCTTTGCTAAAAATATCGCAAAACAATTGAGTGCTAAAGACCCTAGCAACAAGGAATTTTACGAAAAAAATCTCAAAGAATATACTGATAAGCTTGATAAACTTGATAAAGAAGCCAAAGAGAAATTTAACAACATCCCTGCTGAGAAAAAACTGATCGTGACCAGCGAAGGGTGCTTCAAGTACTTCTCTAAAGCCTACGGTGTCCCAAGTGCTTATATCTGGGAAATCAATACTGAAGAAGAAGGAACTCCTGACCAAATCAAGACCTTGGTTGAAAAACTACGCCAAACAAAGGTCCCATCTCTCTTTGTAGAATCAAGTGTGGATGACCGTCCAATGAAAACTGTATCTCAAGACACTAATATCCCTATCTATGCTCAAATCTTTACTGACTCTATCGCTGAAGAAGGTAAAGAAGGAGATAGCTACTACAATATGATGAAATACAACCTTGATAAGATTGCTGAAGGATTGGCAAAATAATCTAGATATTAGTTTATCTATTACTAGGTTCTTGTCTCTCTTTACATTACTTCTAATATTAGCTTTGTTAGTTCTATCTCTAGCTACAAAACAGCGTTTATAAGAATAAAGATTTCTTAAATCAGTACGAACGAAGTGAGTTTTTACCAGATATTTCTCACTGTAGTGGTATCCTAGATAAGAACTTTGATCTTATCTAGGACGGAATTTTTGAGCCCTAGGGCTCAAAAATTAGGGATGAAGTTCCGAAGGAAGTTGCTCCCGTCCGCACTACCTTCGAGAAATATCAAATAGATAAAAAATCTGAAAAACGTCATTCTCACATGAGCTGGCGTTTTTTCTATGCCCACATTTCCGGTCAAATCATTGGAAAATTCCGACTGTTTCAGCTAAAATGGAAGAAAAAAGATTGGAGTATCTTATGGTAACTTTTCTCGGAAATCCTGTGAGCTTTACAGGTAAACAACTACAAGTCGGCGACAAGGCGCTTGATTTTTCTCTCACTACAACAGACCTTTCTAAAAAATCTCTGGCTGATTTTGATGGCAAGAAAAAAGTCTTGAGTGTCGTGCCTTCTATCGATACAGGCATCTGCTCAACTCAAACGCGTCGTTTCAACCAAGAACTGGCTGGACTGGATAATACGGTTGTCTTGACTGTTTCAATGGACCTGCCTTTTGCCCAAAAACGTTGGTGCGGTGCTGAAGGCATTGAAAATGCCATCATGCTCTCAGACTATTTCGACCATTCCTTTGGACGTGACTATGCCCTCTTGATCAACGAATGGCACCTATTAGCACGCGCGGTCTTTGTCCTCGATACTGACAATACGATTCGCTACGTTGAATACGTGGATAATATCAACTCTGAACCAAACTTCGAAGCCGCAATTGCAGCTGCTAAAGCCCTATAGAAAAAATCCTCTGTCACAAAGAGTTTCCTGCTCTTTGAAACGGAGGATTTTTATTTACGAGTAAATACAAGTTCAATCAGCTAAAAACAACTACCTTACTCTACAGATTTCAAGGCTTCAAGCATATCAACCTTTCTCAGATGATAATTGACAAAGAAACCAAGCAAGGCCAAAATGATGCTTACTGCTGCCACTGGAATTACATAGACTTCCCAGCCTACCTGCGGATAAAAGAGAATAGTCGCAGGCGAAATCATTTGAATCAAAAATTGGTGTAAATAGAAACCAGATACCAAACCAAGTACGATTCCCACAAGGGACAGCACAATCGTCTCACGATAAATGTAGAGGGTAACTTCATTATTATGAAAACCGAGAACCTTGATAGTGGAGAGTTCACGGATTCTCTCAGCCACGTTGATATTGGTCAGATTGTAGAGGATAACAATAGCCAACAGAACCGATACGATGACCAAGATGGTCATGGTCTGATTGAGTGAGCTGGCGACGGAGTCAAAGAGGCGAATGGCTGAAGCATTTTGAACAACACTGGACACCGCAGCTTGATTCATAAGTAAGCCTGCCTGACTTTCGATACTAGACGCACTGGTATCCCTTAGCGAGACCAGATAAGTATTGGCTTGGGGTAGCTGTCCGTAAATTTGCTCATAGCTAGCCTGACTCATATAAATAAAGTGACCAACGTAGTTCTCAGTAATAGCAGCGACCTTTAGTTCCTTACCTTCAATTTCTAGAGTCTGCCCAACCTTGACATCTGCCAGCTGGGCAAGTTTAGCTGTAATAACGACGCCATCTTTTAATGTCAGCTCCTGCTGATGATTTTGCAGATAAATAAAGGGAGTCAAATCTTCCTTATCAGTCATCATAAGGGTAATAGTTTGAAGACCAGCCTTGCCTTTGAAATCCTTGTCTAGCGTTTTAGAATAGTTTTTCTGGTAGGCTTGAATATCCTGCCCTTTCAACACTTCTTCTAGATTTGCCTTGTCCTGATTGGTCGCACTAGGATTTTCAGAAACAATCATCTGATACTGTTGGATTTGTTGAAACTGTCTGGACGGAACTCCTGCTACAGAGGATTGGATTCCCAAACCTGCAAAGAGCAGGGCTACAGAACCTGCCACACCAAAGATCGTCATCAACATCCGTTGCTTATAACGGAAGATATTGCGGGCTGTTACCTTATGGGTAAAACTGAGATGGCGCCAGATAAAACCGATGCGCTCTAGTAAGATTTTAGCTCCTTTGACAGGAGGTTTAGGTAGTAAAAGCTGGGCTGCTTCGGCATGAAGTTCCCTCCAAGCCACCAGATAGGCTGGTAACACACTCGCCAACCAACTCAAGACAAGAGCTAGTAAGCTATAGGTCCAATAGAACTGAATCTGGGTTTCTCCCACCACCATGCCTTTTGTAATGACACTTGAAATCACACTAGCTAGTAAATAATGGCCAAGTATACTACCTAGAGCTGTTCCGACAGTCCCAGCTACTAGACCATAGAGGAGAAATTTAGCGATAATATCCTTGCTGCGATAGCCCAAGGCCTTAAAAATCCCAGCATGAGTTCGTTCTTCATCCACAAAACGAGTCATGGTTGTAAAGGTCACCATGGCTGCTACGGCATAAAGCACTACAGGAAAGATATTGCCCACTGCCCGAATACTGGCTGAAGCATTGCTGTACATGAGGTAGCCTTGACCGCCAGGCATGGTTTGCCGATTATAGACTTGATACTTGGGCTCAGCTAAATCATCCAAGACTTGCTGATGTTTTTCTAATTTTTCCTTTTCTTGGGCTAGATTTTGTTCGGCCTGCTTTAGCCTATCCTCTTCCTTGCTCAATTCCTGCTTGGCTTGGGTAAATTGAGCACTAGCCTGGTCTCTTTGAACTTGAGGAAGCAAGGCTAGTTGACTTTCCTGAGTCTGTAAACGAGCTTGAGCAGCTGCTAAACGACGCTTACCTTCCTGCAAATTAGTCTCAGCCTTATTAAGGGTCTCTTGCCCCTTATCGAGAGACTCTTGTCCTTCTTTTTTCAAGAGTTGCAGACGTGCCTTACCATTATCTGACAAAGCTTGTTCAAGGTCTTCCTGATGTTGCTTGGATTTTTCTTCATAAGCTGCTGAAAAAGCATTTAAACCTGACAAATCTTGATATTTTAAGCGTGCTATATTGTAGACTTTCTGATCAAACTGACTAGGTAAAATGACCCCATAGGCTGTCAGAGTCCCACTTCCACTTCCTGCGTAGCCCATATCTCGCTGGGAGAGGATTTCAGCCGAATCCACAAAACCAGTAATGGTATAAGTATGGTCTTTTAAAGAGGAATGACCCTCTTCTTTTTCTTTAAAACTAATCTCCTGTCCCACGCTGTATTGGCCTTGCAAATGAGTGGCCAAAGCGATTTCCTTGTCTGACTGAGGAAGTCGTCCCTTTCTTAGCTGAAAGGTTGAAATTCGCTCTGGTTTGGAGTACAGCCGAATGGCATCCTGCCCATTATCCATAGTCACATCTGTCAAATAGCCAAACTCGACCTCTGCGCCCTCCGTCTGTTTTAGTTCTTCTTGGTCTGCTTGATCCAAGCCATAGTTAGACATGACTGCCAAATCCAAGATTTGAGCAGTTGTTAAATAAGCATTAGCTGTCGCCTCCATGTTGGGACTGGTTACTTTGAGGCCTACTAAGGCTAGAGATCCCAACATCATCAGGATCAAGATGGATAAAAAACGCCCCTTGGAGCCTGTAAAGGACTGAATTAAGTCCTTCCAATAGGTTTTTCGATTAATCATGCTAGTACTCCAAACTGTCAATATCCTGAGGATGCTGGTTGAGCACCACATCCTTGACACTGGCATCGTGCATATGAATCACGCGATCAGCAATGGGCGCCAAAGCTCCATTGTGAGTCACGATAATCACCGTCGCCCCCTTTTGACGAGACATGTCTTGGAGAATCTTCAAGACTTGCTTGCCCGTCTGATAATCCAAGGCGCCTGTTGGTTCGTCACAAAGGAGAATTTTAGGATTTTTGGCTACCGCGCGTGCAATGGAGACTCGCTGTTGCTCCCCTCCAGACAGCTGAGCTGGGAAATTATTGAGACGATGAGCCAGACCTACATCTGTCAAGACCTGCTCAGGATTCAAAGCATCTGTCACGATTTCAGAAGCCAACTCCACATTTTCCTTAGCAGTCAAATTGGAAACTAGATTATAAAACTGAAAAACAAAACCAACATCATTTCTACGATAATTGGTCCTCTGGTGGGAACTATAGTCTGCAATATTAACACCATCTATCCAGATTTCCCCATCATCATTGGTATCCATTCCCCCAAGAAGGTTAAGAACCGTTGACTTTCCTGCACCAGATGCACCTAGAATAATAACCAATTCACCCTTTTCAATCTCAAAATTCACATCGCGATTAGCCACAATCTCCGTGTCCCCAACCTGATAACGCTTGTAACAGTGTTTCATCTCAATATAAGCCATATCTGTTTCTCTTTCTTTCATATTTACTATCATTATATCGCTTTTTCAAGCCATTGGAAACTGGGAACAAAAACAAAAAGCCTAGAAATCAATTCTAGACTTACATTTTTTTATTTTCCAAGGTAGTATTCAGAAACTACGTTCAATTTTTCGTCGAATTCGAATACCAATGGTGGGAAGTTAGGGATTTCCACGTCCATGATCTCGTCATCTGACAAACCTTTGATGTGTTTTACAAGGGCACGGATTGAGTTACCGTGAGCTCCTACGAATACGTTTTTACCATCTTTAAGAGCTGGAGCGATTTTATCTTCCCAGAAAGGAAGGGCACGTTCCAAAGTCACTTTCAAGTTTTCAGCATCTGGGATTACTGAGTCGTCAAGTGAAGCGTAACGACGGTCTGTGTGAGCTGAGTGCTCATCATCACGGTCCATGTTTGGAGGCAATACATCGTATGAACGACGCCAGATGTGAACTTGCTCATCACCAAATTGCTCAGCAGCTTCAGCTTTGTTTTTACCAGTCAAACCACCGTAGTGACGTTCGTTCAGGCGCCATGATTTTTCAACTGGAACCCACAATTGGTCAGAAGCTTCAAGAGCCAAGTTCGTTGTTTTGATAGCACGTTTCAATACTGAAGTGTAAGCTTGGTCAAATTCGATACCAGCTTCTTTGATCAATTTACCAGCGTCAATCGCTTGTTGTGTACCTTTTTCAGACAAATCAACATCAGCCCAACCAGTGAAAAGGTTAGCTTTGTTCCATTCAGACTCACCGTGGCGAGCAAAAACCAATTTTACCATTAGATGGATTCTCCTTCAAATTTTCCGAGGTTTCCCCTCGTTTATCTATTCTATTCTACACAATTTTTCACAAAAAAGCTAGTCAAAACCAAAAAGGAAAGGACTGTTTGGCAATCCTTTTCCTTCTTAGTATCAGACAACAACCTTACTTCTCTTCAAATCCTTCTGCGACTGCGTCCGCAAAGTTTTCTTCTACGATGCTTGCACAGTGGTCACAGATGACTGCCTGGTAGGTGCGTTCTGCTGTTGTTGGGTCGGTGCGACGGCAACGGTCACATACTTGGCCTGCAGCACGTTCAACTGTGAAGGCGACATCTTCAAAGCTAAGGGCAGCTTCTGGAGCTGGTCCTTCTGCGATGGTCAACTCAGACACGATCAAAAGTTGTGCTACATTGCTGTTTACTGCTTCGAGTAGAGTTTTCACAACTTCATTTGGATAAACTGTCAAGTGTGCTTCAAGTGATTTACCGATAACTTTTGCATTACGAGCTTCTTCCAAGGCTTTTTGAGCTTGTCCACGGAAGTCCATGAAGGCTGCCCATGTATCCAAGATTTCTTCTTGATTAGCAAAAGTTTCCGCTTCTGGCAATTCTGACAATTGAACGAAGTCTTCTGCTTCAAACTCAAGGTATGACCAGATTTCTTCCGCAGTGTGAGGAAGGATTGGTGTCAAGAGTTTGGTGATTTTCACAAGAATGTCATAGAAAACAGTCTGCATTTGACGGCGTTCGAGTGATTTGGCACCTTCGATATAAACAACATCTTTGGCAAAATCAAGGTAGAAAGCTGATAAATCAACGTTGATAAAGTTCACCAAGGCCTTGTAGATTGTCAAGAATTCAAAGTCTGCATAGGCATCACGAATCGTTTTCACAAGCTGGTTAAAGCGAATCGTCATGTACTTATCAACTGAACGTAGTTCTTCATAAGCTACTGAATCTTGAGTTGGGTTAAAGTCAGATGTATTGGCAATCAAGAAACGAAGGGTGTTACGAATCTTACGGTAAGTTTCAGAGACTTGGCTCAAGATATCCATAGAAATACGCACGTCATTGCTTGAGTCAACACTTGTTACCCAGAGACGCAAGATTTCAGCACCAAATTGTTTTTCAACATCGCTTGGAGCAATGGTATTTCCAAGAGATTTAGACATCTTCTCACCTTTACCATCAAGGGCAAAACCTTGTGACAAGATTTGTTTGTAAGGTGCTACGCCATGGTTGGCAACAGATGTGATGAGTGAAGAGTTGAACCAACCACGGTATTGGTCAGAACCTTCTAGGTAAAGGTCTGCTGGGTAAGTCAACTCAGGACGGTTTACAACCACTCCATTCCATGATGAACCTGAGTCAAACCAAACGTCCATGATGTCAGTTTCTTTTTTGAACTCTCCGTTTGGTGAACCTGGATGAGTAAATCCTTCTGGCAAGAGGTCTTTGGCATCACGTTCCCACCAAATGCTTGAACCGTGTACTTCAAAGAGTTGAGCTACATGCTCAATCGTTTCAGCAGTCATGATCGCTGTACCATCTTCAGCGTAGAAAATTGGAAGTGGAACACCCCAAGCACGTTGACGAGAGATAACCCAGTCGCCACGGTCACGAATCATATTGTAAAGACGGACTTTACCCCATTCTGAGTGGAATTTCACTTTTTCAATTTCATCCAAGATTTCTTGGCGGAATTTAGAAACTGAGGCAAACCATTGTGGTACTGCACGCCAGATGATTGGTTTCTTAGTACGCCAGTCAAATGGGTATGAGTGAGAGATTTCTTCTTGGGCAAGAAGGAGGCTGCCGAGTTTTTCAATAACAGTTGGTACAACCTTGTCGTAGAACTGGCCTTCAAACTCAGGACCAGCATTCCCCATCATGATACCGCGTTCATCAACAGTCACTGCGACTTCAAGACCATTAGCAATACCAACATTGTAGTCGTCCTCACCAAAACCAGGGGCTGTATGGACAATACCAGTACCAGAGTCAGTGGTAACGTGGTCACCAAGAATAACCAATTCATCTACAGCTGTATCCCATGGGTGTTCTGTTACGATGTGGTTGAGTTCTTGACCACGGTAAGTTGCCAACACTTGAACATCAGCCCAACCAAATTTCTCAGACAAGCTATTCAATAATTCTGCAGCAACGACAAACTTACGAGTTTCACCAGCAGGTTGAACTAAAACGTAATCAATATCTGCTCCAACCGTCAAACCACGAGAAGCTGTGATGGTGAATGGAGTAGTTGTCCAAACAACGATGTAAGTATCTGTATCTAGAACACCTTTGCCATCTTTTACCTTATTGGCATAGTAAAGGGAAGTTGAAACCAAATCATGGTATTCAATTTCCGCTTCGGCAAGGGCTGACTCAGATGACCATGACCAGTAAACTGGTTTTGCACCACGGTAGATATAGCCTTTATTAGCCATCTCACCAAATACACGGATTTGAGCTGCTTCATAATCAGGAGTCAAAGTCACATATGGATTTTCCCAGTCACCAGAAACACCCAAACGTTTAAAGTCTTCACGTTGTTTATCTACTTGAGAAAGAGCGTATTCACGGCAAAGTTTCAAGTACTCAACCAAGTCCATTTCTTTACGTTTGACACCTTGTTTTGCCAAAACTTGCTCGATTGGCAGACCATGAGTATCCCAACCTGGGATAAATGGTGCGTAAAAACCTGACATAGATTTTGAGCGAACAATGATATCTTTTGAAATCTTGTTCATAGCGTGTCCAACGTGGATATTTCCGTTCGCGTATGGAGGGCCATCATGCAAGGTGAAATGAGGTTTTCCTTGGTTCAATTCTTGACGACGTTGGTAAAGTTTTGCATCTTCCCATTCCTTTTGCCAAACTGGCTCTTTGGTAGGAAGGCCTGCACGCATTGGGAAAGCTGTTTTCCCAAGGTTAAGGGTATCTTTGAGTTTCATGGTATCTCCTTTATAAATAATAACAAATTAAAAACCACGACTGCCAAAAAGGACGAAAATCGCGGTACCACCTTTATTCGGAAAAAGATCTAGTCTTTCTCCCTCTTATCCCGTAACGTGGGGAACGTCAAATCCTACTAACTTCAGACTTGAGTTTTTTGAGAGGATAATCTTATCAATAGGGATTACAGGACTCACACCATCTCCTGCTCGCTGAAAATATAAAGATAAGATATTGTTCTCAGAATATTTCTTATAAAATTGTAACGGATTCTTGCGGTGCTTCAAATCCTGGTGCTGAATCAAACATTTCTGTAGCTGGTGTTGGAGCCGAAGGATGTACTGGAGCTACTTCTGGTTCTTCGTACATTGGACCAACTGGATGAGCAGGCTCTTCTTCCATTTGAGGACTCACTACGGGAGTTGGATTTTCTACTTCCTGTTTAGCCTGAGCTTCAAATTCAGCCAATTCTTTATTGGCTGCCTCAATACGAGCCTGTAACTCTGCCATTTCTGCTTGAGAGAACTGACGTGTCATATCAATTGGTTCTTCTTCAATTGGAGCTGGAATCGGTTCTCCAAGCACTTCACTAACCACTTCTTTAAAAGCTTCATCACTGGTTTGAAGATAAGTAGCTGTTGGACGAAGAATATCTTCCCAGTCTGAAGACTCAACAATAGCCAACTGACTCTCAATTGTAGATTTGAGACGTTGGTGGAAGACACGGCTCTTGTTCTTCAACTCTTCGGTTTCAACAGCAACTTTCTTAGCATTATCCGTTGCTTGACGAAGAATCTCATTTGCCTTATATTTAGCTTCTTCCAACAAGCGTTGCGCATCCTGCTCTGCTTGATGAATGATATTGTTTGAACGTTCATGTGCTGCTTGTTTCACTCGCTCAGCTGTGTCTTGGGCAATCAATACAGACTGGCTCAATGAATCTTTCATTTCGTCAAAGTAAGACAAACGCTCTTCTAAACTCTTAATACGCAAATCTTTATCATGATTCGCACGAACAAGATCTTCGTAATCACGAACCACAATATCTAAAAATTCATCGACTTCTTCTGGATCAAAGCCTCTGAATCGAGTTCCAAAGGTCTTGTCCTTTATTTCTAATGATGTAATTGGCATTCTATTCCTCACTTACTTAATAATAACTGGACGGTTATTTTTTTCTTCTCTTTTTTCGTTTGTCCCTTATCTTGAAGTAATCTCAAGCGACCAAATTTTCTCACACTAATCAAATCTCCAACTTGAACAGTGTAATCTGATTTGTCTACCACATGATAATTTACTTGGACAAGTTTCTTTTCAATCAACTGGTTTGCTTGATTCCTAGATAGTTTCAAAACATTTGATAAAAGAACATCTAATCGAAAACTAGACACAGATAAATCCAGTTCTCGATACTGTTCTAGCTTATCTATTTTCTCGGCGAAAGGACGTTCCTCCAGCGAAACAGGTATACGACCAATTTTCTTTAATCCATCTTGAAAGAGAAGAAGAAACTGCTGATTAATCATAATCTGCGCCCGTTCTTCATCTACTAGGATATCTCCAAAAAGTTTCCGTTCAATCCCTAATTGATTGATGACTGTCCCTAAAATCTTAGCATGCGTTAAATGTTCAAATTTATTGGAATACACAATTTCCTGAAGAGATATTTCAAAATCTGAAAACTCTGGTTGGAAATAATCTGGGTATAATAAAACTCGAACATACTCACTCGAGACAAATTCCCCACTACTGCTACAAGCAAGACCATAGGTTTTGGCCAAAATCTTTAATAGCTTCTCCTGATGAGGATTGATAAAAGGAGTTAAAAAAGGAGCATAGCTATCTTCTACCTTCTTTATCCATTCCATTCCCTTGTCAAGAAAGGGACGATCTTCTATGGAGAAATGCTGATAAATCCCTTTATTCATCCTATCATCGCCAGAAAACGGACTAGGTTTTCTCCTAAAAATCGAACCAAAACAATCGCAACCCAAACAGATAAATCAAGGCCCGCTATCTGTAAAGGCAGGCGTTGCAAGGGAGCAAGCACTGGTTTTACCAACGCTACAATCCAACGACCTAAACTGGATTCGTAGGCACCTGGAAACCAAGACATGACAGCGAAGGCTACCAAAATCAGGGAGTAAATATCCACTGCATTATAAATCATACGAATTAAAAAAATCATTATCGTACTCTATTTCGTCTCATATCAAAATCAAACTCACCCTGTTGATCTTCATCTGGCAAACGAATATCTTCTACATTCACAATAACATTCACTGGTGTCAACAGATACATGGTAGAAGCTACTTTTTTCAGACTTCCAGCTAGAACATGGCAAGCCCCATCCAGGTAATCCAAACAACGACGAGCCTGCACTTCAGTCATATATTGAAAATCAATCAAGATACTTTCGTTTCCTGCCAATAAATCAACAATTTCTGTTGCATCTTCATATTTTCTAGGATAACGAACATCTATAATGACCTTATCCGTTGCACGCTGACTCTGATTTGCCAATTCCTGTTGTCTTGCATGAAGTCTGGTGATATTGTTCTCCTTTGTTCCAGCTGATTGTGGAGTTTGAGTGATTGGGAGAGCCGGTTCCTGTGAAGAATTTACTGGAGTAAACACAGGCTCATCTCTTTTTTCATAAGGGAGACTTGAATCCTCATCCTCCGTAAAATAATCTATAAATCTATCGAATCTATCTTTTAAAGACATGGTTCTCTCCTACTTAAAAAATGCTGTACCTATACGAACAAAGGTGGAACCGAATTGAATCGCTTCTTTATAATCACGACTCATTCCCATACTTAACTCGGTCATAGGCATATTTGGAATTTGTTTTTCTTGGATTTCTCTTTGTAAATCTTGGGTCGCCTTGAAAATTTCTTTCAACTGCTCACTTCTAGCCTCAAAAGGTGCCATCGTCATTAAACCAACATATTCAATCTTATCTAGTCTGGCTAACTCTGGCAAGATATCCAGCAGTTCCTCTCTCGAAAAACCGTGCTTGCTTTCTTCTTTAGAAATATTTACTTGAAGGAAACACTTGATGACTCGGTCACTTCTTTTTTGGATTTCCTCCGCTAACTTTACTGAATCCAAGGCATGGAAATAATCAACGTATTGAATGACATCTTTCACCTTACGTCTTTGCAAGGTACCAATCAAATGCCAAGTCACATCTCGATCTTTTAAAGCTTCATATTTTTCCAGAAACTTATCGACACGATTTTCACCGATATGATGAACACCTAGCAGAAGCAAGGCTTCCGCTGTCGGTACATCTACATACTTGGTAACTGCAATGACAGAGACTGAACCACTCTCTCGATGAGCACTCAGACTAGCCTCTGCGACTTCTCGAAAAACAAGTTCTGTATTTTCTTTTACATTCATTTACTTAACGATTTTTGAAAAATGGAGGTGTATCCAATTCATCTTCATCTTGTGATGTTGGGGCTTCAAAGCGTTCAACTGGAGAAACGACTGAATCTGTTGTACGAACAATCGATTCACGGCGAAGATCCCAATCACCAAAAGCAGATGCCTGAGTTGGTTCCAAACGACGTGGATTTTGTTTTGGCAATTCAGCTGTTTCTGCCATATCAAAATGACGATCAAAGCCATATGAATGAGCTGGTTTCACTGTCTCACGGTAGTTAGTAGTCGGTCTAGCTTGTGGAGCAACAGCCTTCTCTACGCGGTCTTGACGAACACCCGTTGCGACAACTGTTACACGAATTTCATCACGCATACTTTCATCAATTGAAGTACCGAGCCAGATGTTCACTCCTTGACCTGCTGCCTGGTTCACAATTTGTGAAGCCTCCTCAGCTTCAATCAAGGTTAAATCGAGACCACCAGTTACGTTGACAATCACATCTTCTGCTCCATCAATTGTTGTTTCAAGAAGTGGAGAGTAAATTGCCTTACGCGCCGCTTCCACCACACGTTCTTCTCCACTACCGATACCAATACCCATGAGAGCATTCCCTTTATTTGCCATAACTGTTTTCACATCGGCAAAGTCAAGGTTAATCAATCCTGGATTGGTAATCAAATCGGTAATCCCTTGAACACCTTGACGAAGAACGTTATCCGCTTCGCTAAGAGCCTCCAAGAGCGGTGTTTTCTTATCAACAATTTCAAGCAAGTTGTTGTTTGAAATAATCAATAGAGTATCTACATGCTCACGAAGTTGGTTGATTCCTTCAACGGCAAATTGTCCACGTTTGCTTCCTTCAAAACCAAAGGGACGTGTCACAACACCAACTGTAAGAGCACCTAAATCTTTGGCGATACGAGCAATAACAGGAGCAGCTCCAGTTCCAGAGCCTCCTCCCATACCAGCAGTGATGAAGACCATATCTGCGCCACTGATAGCTTCCGTCAGTGTTTCTTCGCTTTCTTCAGCAGCTTTACGACCAACCTCAGGTTGACCTCCTGCACCCAAACCACGAGTCAATTTAGGTCCCAACTGAATAACAGTCTCAGCTTTTGTACTACTCAATGCTTGTACATCTGTGTTTGCTGCGATAAATTCTACGCCTGTAACACCTTCGTCGACCATACGGTTGATGGCATTGCCACCACCTCCACCGACACCAATTACTTTAATCACTGCACCTTGAGCAGCAGCTGTATCAAATGAAAATGTCATAATTTATTTTTCCTCTTTATTCGTCAAACATGCTTCCGATCAAGCCACGGAAACGATCTGCTAATTTCGGTTTATTTTGTGAAGCTTGTTGGAAATCCGCCATTGGTTCTGTAGGCGCCACCGGCTCTACTTCTGGAGCAGGAGCTGGTTGAACAGGCGTTGATTGTACAAACTGAGCTGTCTTTTGCAGCATCCCACCAAAGCTAATCGGCTGATGACTTAAGTCATTCTCACCTTTTATCGCTCTCTGAGCCAAAAGATTAACTTCTGTTAATTGACCCGCAAATTCTGATAAACTAATCACATGCGCAAAGGCTGGATTACGGATACCAACTTGATTTGGAACATAAAGCTTGACACGGACGCCAAAGACTTCCTGAGCAAGTTCAACCATACCTGGTAAAATGGCATTCCCACCGATTAAGACAATACCACCAGGGAGCTCCAATAGACGTCTTCTATCTAATTCTTGCTTGATTTGCTCAAGGATGTGCTTAATTCGTGCAGAAATAATTTCTGACAAGTAGGCTTCCGTCACTTCGACTGCTTCTACTTCTCCAATAACTTCTACTTGGAAGGTTTCTTTGCTTGCAAGAGGCGGATAGGCTTCCCCATAATTCAGTTTCAAGCCTTCCGCTAATTTGCGAGAAGTTTTCAAGACTTTAGAGATATCCTTAGTTACATAATCTCCGCCTTCTTGGAGAATATTGGTAAACTGGAGTTCTTGGTTACGGATTGTAGCGACAGTCGTTTGACCTGCCCCCATATCAATCACTGTAGCACCAAATTCACGTTCCCCTTCGTTCAAAACTGATTGAACCATTGCTAGTGGTGAAATGATAACATTTTCAACCTGGACACCTGCACGTTCAACTGTCTTACGCAAATTGTGCAAGATAGTACGAGGTCCTGTATAAAGCAAGCCACGCATTTCAAGACGAACCCCCATCATGCCACGTGGGTCACGAATCCCTTGGAAACCATCCACAATAAATTCTTCAGGAATAAAGGTAATGACTTCACGGTCAGGTGTCATACTCTTTGTCAAAGCTGATTTGACAACATTTTCAACATCTTGATCCGTAATTTCCTTGGTATCAGATGTTACTGGAATCATCCCTTGAGTTGGTTCTACCTGCAAAAGATTACCAGGCAAGCCGACATTCACTGATTTAATCGAAATGCCTGCCTTTTCTTCTGCTTGGGAAATGGCTGACTTGATAGCAGTTGCTGCTGCATCAATATCAACAATAATTCCATCCTTTACACCTTTACTTTTGGCATTACTCACGCCAATTACATTTAATTCACCATTTCTCTGCTCGGCTACAAGCACCTTGACAGAGCTTGTTCCAATATCTAGACCTGTAAAAAAGCCTTCTCTAGCCATTACATCGCATCCTCTCTATCTTCCAAGTTTCGCACTTCGTATTATTCCACAGCTAAACTTAGGCATAGCTATTCACAGAATATTATAACACAAAAAATTTAATCATGCTTGCTTTTTTCCTAAATTTCCCAGCCAATTTTTGAGTTTCTATGTTCAGAAATTCTTATTTTATAAGCTGCTTGTAAAAACTCTCTAAGACAAAAAAAGAAAGCTCTGTGTTAAGCTTTCTTTGCAATCATTTTTTCTGCTTCTTGAGCTAAAAAGAATTCTAAGATTTTCTTAGTCAACGTAATCGCTGCTGACAGGGCCAGAGAAACGATTAAATAATTAGCCACTAAGCCGTGATCCCCAACCAATGGCGGTTTTGTCAAGAATCCGTAATCTCCGCCTGTTACTAAATTGACCACAAAAATTAAGGCATTTAATGCAAAGGTCATGAGAAAAATTCTTTTCACATCTAGCATTCTCGCATCGTACTGTCTCAAGAGATAAACCAGTGAGTTCCCCAAGAGAGCTAAGTGCCCAAAGATAAAGGATAAAATGGTGATATGTGGAAAAGGGTAAGCATCTGGCACTGGATAAACAAAGGCTGCTAATGTCCCAAATGTTCCCAATAATGCAAAGTATTGTTTATATTTGGACTGACCAGGAAGCAAGAGTACCACAAACATAGCCATACGGCAATGGTAAAAGGGTAGGCTTTCTGACAATGGCATATGATTGACCCAGTACCAACCATAAAGAAGGATCAACTGAACGGCCTGTAAAATCTGGAAAAATCGTTGGTAAACCTTCTTTTCACGATAGCGATAGGCTGTATAAAAGGTCAAGGCTAAGAGCGTAAATAGGCTAACATACCAAAAAAGGTCAAATTTAGGTGGTTCTGTTGGCTGAGTTGTAAAAAAAATATCCCATAAATTCATCTAGTCTTCCTCATAATTCAAAATTTTCCTGCATATTATTATACCATGCTATTTGTCAAAAATGGATTTAGAAATACGTAAATGTTTGACAAAATCACTTGGCTTCAGTTGCTAAACTTTCTACCAACATAGCTAGGTTCATAGAGTTAGAGCCCTTGAGCAAGATTTGATCATTGGCACTGAGGCTTTCCTTGACCTGCTTGACTAGGTCTTCAAATTGGTCTTGGTCTTCTGTTTTCTTGAAATAGTAAACGTGGCCAATTGGGAACATTTGACTGGCCAATTGGGCTAATTCAGCAATGTCTTCTCCATAGAAAATCACGGTATCCAGCACATCTGGAGAAAGGCTCAAAATCATCTGATTATGGAGTTGAACTGACTGGTTACCCAGTTCCTTCATGTCCGCTAAAACCGCAATTTTCTTGCCCCCTTCATTGGCTGGAATGGCAGAGAAGGTCTCTAAAATCAGCTTCATAGCAGTTGGATTGGCGTTGTAAACGTCAGACAAAATATCTGCTCCATTGGCTGCTTTCTTCCATTCGGTACGGTTACGCGTCAATTCAAGACCTTGGAAGGCCTGACGAATCTGCTCCTCTGAAACTTCTTCTTGTAGGGCAACATAGGACGCAATCATAGCATTTGTCGCATTGTACTTACCAGTCACTGGCAAATCGAGGGCTTGTTCCAAGAAATTAACCTTAAAGGTCAGACTGTCCTTACGCTCAACCAAGTCTGTGATTTCCAACTCAGCTCCTTGCCCAAAACGGACCACCTTTTTATCAGCTGGCAAGTAGGCCTCTACAATGGAGTCAGCTGGTGCCAAAAGCAAAGAACCTTCAGCCATGCCATCTGCAATTTGCATTTTTCCTTTAGCAATCTCTGAACGGTCTTTGAAAAAGGCCAAATGTGCTTCTCCAACCAAGGTCACGATGGCTGTTTTTGGACGAGCCAATTCTGACAAGAGATGAATATCTCCCAAGTGATCCTGCCCCATCTCCAAGACTAACTTTTCTGTTCCTTCAGGCATGTGGAGAACTGTGTAAGGAAGACCAATCTCGTTATTGTAGTTTCCTTGAGTTTTGTAGGTTTTGTAGATTGTTGACAGCAAATGTGCCAACATATCCTTGGTCGTCGTCTTACCATTTGAACCTGTGACAGCAAAGACATCTACAGCCATTTTCTCAAGATAGTAGGCAGCTAGGGTTTGAAAGGCAGTCAATACATCATCTACTAGAATATAGGGATGATTTACAAGCTCTTTCTCAGACAAGGTTGCTGTCGCACCATTTTCAAAGGCTGTTTCGATAAAGTCGTGACCATCACGCACACCTTTGAGTGGCACAAATAAATCTCCAGTCCCAATCAATCGACTGTCAAACTCAGCTTTCTCTAACCGGGTATCCTCAAAGATGCTGATATCATTTTTAGCTCCGACAACTTGAGCCACTTCATGGATTGTTAATTTCATTTCTACTCCTTTAAAAAGGGCTGAAGTCCGAGAACTCTGATCACCTTGCAGTGATGGTTCTGTCTTCTACCCTCTCTTTCATTTTTTATAGCAAATGCGCTTCGCGCTTGTCAAAACTTTCCTTGGCAAGGTCAACCAAACGCTCGATTAAGTCTGGATAGCTGATTCCCATATTGTCCCAAAGAAGTGGATACATTGACCACTGGGTGAAACCTGGCATGGTATTGAGCTCGTTTAGGAAAATCTCACCCTTATCTGTATAGAAGAAATCGCAACGAGATAGACCGAGACCACCAATGGCACGGAAAGCAGTTTCTGCATTTTGACGCATGACAGCTACCACATCATCACTGATTTTGGCTGGGATGTCCATAGTAATCTTGTTATCAATATACTTGGCATCATAGTCATAGAAGGCTACATCCTTGACTACTTCTCCTGGTAGCGTACTCTTGACATCGTAGTTGCCCAAGAGACCAACCTCGATTTCACGAGCATTCACCCCTTGTTCAACCAAGACACGGCTGTCATATTGGAAGGCAAGTTTCAAGGCTTGACGGAGTTCCTCTTGATTTTCAGACTTAGAAATACCGACACTTGAACCCATGTTTGATGGTTTTGTGAAGACTGGATAAGCCAATTTTTCTTCCACTTCAGCGATTTTAGAAGTCACATCATCCCCTTCAACGATAGCCACATAAGGAACTTGGGCAATACCAGCAGATTCCAGAACACGCTTAGTCGTGATTTTATCCATGGCAAGACTCGATGACAAGATATTGCAACCGACATAAGGCATTTTCAAAACTTCCAAGAATCCTTGGACAGAGCCATCTTCTCCCATCGGACCGTGAAGAACTGGAAAGACAACTGCCCCTTCTTCGTATATAGCACTTGGAGCAACTTTCTTATCCCAATCAATAGTTTCATTGGTCATGAGACGGTCTTCTTGCCCCGGAGTCTGGCTAAATTCTTGCGTTTTGATAAAGTCTCCTGACTGACTGATAAAGAAAGTCTTAACTGTGAAACGGTCGTAATTGACCGCACGCATGACACTTTCAGCTGACAGGACAGAGACTTCGCGTTCCGCACTCCGTCCACCATATAAAAGAATAATCGTTTGTTTCATATTACTTGTCCTAATTCTACTAGAATACTCGCTCTTTAGTATATCATATTTGCTTGGTTTTTTAAAACTTGAACCTGATCCTACTCATCACACTATACAAAAAGAGGCTGATAGGAACGATTTTCAGCCTCCGTGATTTTTGTATAAATGAATTGAGTGTCTTAATTTGTCTACACTTACAACTCTGTTCGATTTTCAATGGCTCGTAAGAGGGTCACTTCGTCCGCATACTCAATGTCCGCTCCGACAGCGAGACCTCGTGCTAGACGCGTAACCTTGATCCCAGCTGGCTTTAGTAAGCGGGAAAGATACATGGAAGTCGCTTCCCCATCTGCTGTGGCATTGGTTGCTACGATTACTTCTGAAACCTCACTATCCATCAGACGAGTCATGAGACTCTTGAGATTGATATCGTCTGGACTGATACCATTCATAGGGGAAATGAGTCCATGTAGGACATGATAGAGTCCATGATATTCTTGGATATTTTCCATGGCTGCCACATCCCGACTATCCTCTAGCACCAAAATCGTTGTCTGGTCACGAGTTGGATCGGTACAGATGGAGCAGGGATCATCATCTGTCAAACGTCCACAAACGGAACAGTAGGTCAATTCTCTCTTAGCAGAAAGGAGATTTTTGGCAAATTCATTGACATCGTCATCAGACATCCCAATCGTATAAAAGGCCAGACGCGTAGCCGTCTTAATCCCGATACCTGGTAACTTGGAATAACTGTCAATCAGCTTAGCAATAGGTGTTGGATAAAGCATAATTTCCTTTCTAGTTCATTGGATGGTATTTTTGATACAGATTGATAATGTCACGCGCAATGGAAGGTCCTACACCATTTGTTAGATTGGTATTATGAGGAAAGACCACTGCAACAGCGATTTGAGGATTATCTGATGGTGCATAGGCCACAGCATTAGTATTATTAGCTTCTTGACCTCCCGCAACATAACTTTCGGCAGTACCTGTTTTCCCACTAATGGATACAGCTGCGCCATTTGAAAAGGCACGACCGGTTGTCAATCCGCTAGTCCCATGAGCAACCTGATAAAAACCTTGGTGCAAGATACTCATATCGGAGTCGGATATATTGACCTTATTCATCTCTGTCGGTTGCAGTTGCTGAATCAAGTCGCCCAGTCCTCCCTTATCATTATTGCCATAAATGCCTTCAACAATACGAGGAGCCACACGAACACCATCATTTGCAATCGTTGCCACATACTGAGCTAATTGCATTGGGGTATAGTTATCAAACTGCCCAAAGGCATTAGTAATGTAATTAGCAAAGCTATAGTCTTTGGGAACAAATCCAGTAGATTCATCTGGTAGGTCAATCCCAGTCGCAGAACCCAAACCATATTCACCAAAGGTTGAACGCAATTTCCCCATAGCAGACTCTAGATTGCTGGTGCCGACAAACATATTGGGTTGATAGGTTTGCCCCATAAGACCTAAGGCTGTTTGGACCATATAAGCATTGGATGAATACTCCAGAGCTTGAACCGCCGTAATCGGCATTGGAACAGAAAAGGCAGTATACCAAGAATTAATTGGAGCTGAACCTTGGAAGACAATGGACTGGTCTGTCAAGGTCTGATTTCCCGACAAGACTCCATTTTCCCAACCTGAGCTGATGGTCGCCGCCTTGACAACCGAACCTGGAACAAAGACATTGGTCACAGTTCCCAAGGAATCCGGCTTCAATTCCCCTGTCTTCAAGTCATGTTTGATCCCTGACATGGATAACACAGCACCTGTTTTTGGGTTAAGGGCGACTGCATACACACCTTCAGAATACTTAGCTCCACCATTCCCCAACTCTGAATTGAAATAACTTTTCAGCAGAGAATCCACGCTATCTTGGAAGGCCAAATCAATGGTCAGCTTAATATTGTTTCCCTTACTACCTTCCTCAATTGTATCCACGCTTTCCATATTGCCATATTTATCCAGATGGATTTCTTTTACCGAGCGTTTTCCTTGTAAGGTCTCTTCATATTGCTTTTCCAAATAGGAGGTTCCAACACGGTCATTTAGAGAATAGCCTTTTTTAAGATAGGCTTCTGCTTCTTCCGCTGGGAGACCAGCTTTTTCACTGGATACACTCCCTACTATAGAAGAAAGGGAAGTTTCCAAAATCTTTCGATCCCAAGAAGTAGAAATACTAATGCCAGGCATATCCTTTGAAATAGAGGCAATAACAGCTACCTGAGAATCATTTAGAGGATCTGTCACAATGGTTCCTGTCGCAAAGTTTCCAACAGCATTTAACTGACTAAAAAGATAGATTTCTTTCTTTTCATCCTCTGTATAGTTTAGTTGACTTGTTGGGACACTATCGACCGCATTGTTATACAGTTCTGATTCGGATAGGCGATTGCCATCTGAATCCAAGCGTTTCTCACTCGGAAGGGCTTCCACCGTCTTTTTATAGATTTCAGGATCAGCCAAATAGTAATCAGCCAGCTGGCGTTCTGTCAAATTTAGAGAGCTGATGCTCACATAAGTCAGTAACTTTTTAGCTGTTTCTTTTAAGTCTGTAGCCGTCATTTTATTGCTACGCGTAAAGGAAACAACCTGTTTTAACGTATTTTCTACCAAAGGTTTTCCACTAGCATCATAGATTTCCCCACGGGCAGAACTGGTTGTGACCTTGGTCTGACTAGCTGAGGCTAGCTTTTTTTCGTAAAAATCCTTGTTCAAAACCTGCATATACAACAAACGACCAATAATGGTCATAAAGAGTAAAATGACGATTGAAAACAATAAATTAAGCCGAATCGGAATCGAATGGCTGTTAAATTTTCTCATACAAATCAGTCTCATTTCTAATACTCAATGAAAATCAAAGAGCAAACTAGGAAGCTAGCTGCAGGCTGTACTTGAGTACGGCAAGGCAACGATGACGTAGTTTGAAGAGATTTTCGAAGAGTATAATTAAAATCTTACTCTTAATTGTACCACAATTTGAGTAGAAAATTATGGAAAAGTAAGAAGCTTTTTCGACTTTT
The DNA here is from genome assembly GCF_013277505.1 of Streptococcus sp. k-378. Lineage (NCBI taxonomy): Bacteria > Bacillati > Bacillota > Bacilli > Lactobacillales > Streptococcaceae > Streptococcus > Streptococcus sp. k-378. Next base: position 23,526 of record NZ_VMNC01000050.1, read on the forward strand.
TCGTTTTTAAAACAGAGATGCGTTTTTATTTATCTATCCTTATATTATGTGTTATAATGAAGTGTGACTATTCCCTGATCTAGTCTTCCAGTATGACTCATGTAAAGGAGCTTTCCCTATGGACAAACCAGATATCGCAACTATCATTGATTCACATTTTGAAGAAATGACAGACCTAGAGCAAGAAATCGCTCGCTATTTTTTGCAAGCTGAAACGATTACAGATGATTTATCTTCTCAACAAGTCACCCAAAAATTACATATTTCTCAAGCTGCTTTGACCCGCTTTGCTAAAAAGTGTGGCTTTACTGGCTACCGAGAATTTATTTTCCAATACCAACATCAGGCAGAAAATCAAGCCAACCAAGTCTCCAAGCACAGTCCACTGACCAAACGAGTCCTCAGAAGTTATAGCAATATGAGGGAACAAACACAAGACTTGATTGACGAAATCCAACTAGAACGAATTGCCCAGCTAATCGAAGATGCTGAGCGTGTCTACTTCTTCGGAACAGGGAGTTCTGGCCTCGTCGCCCGTGAAATGAAATTGCGGTTCATGCGTCTGGGTGTGGTCTGCGAAGCCTTGACCGATCAAGATGGCTTTGCATGGACAACCAGCATTATGGAGGAAAATTGTCTCGTACTGGGCTTCTCACTTTCTGGTACAACACCTTCTATTTTAGATAGTCTATTAGATGCCAAGGAGATGGGGGCAAAGACTGTACTCTTTTCAAGTGTTCCCAATAAAGATAGCCAGGCCTACACAGAGACTGTTCTTGTAGCCACCCACAGCCAGCCTTCCTATATCCAACGAATATCCGCTCAACTTCCTATGCTCTTCTTTATCGATTTGATTTATGCCTACTTTTTGGAAATCAATCGCGAAAGCAAGGAAAAAATCTTTAATAGCTACTGGGAAAATAAGAAACTCAACGGCTATCGTAGACAAAAACGTGTCAGAAAATCCTAGTTTGGCTAAGCCAAACTAGGATTTTTATTCATCACCAAACATACCTCTTCAAGATTATGAATTAGTCATATCTTGACTTAGTCTTGAATAATTTCATGTAATCACTTTTTGAAGGGAGTAAATAAGCAAGTCTGACGGTATCCTCAACAATTGTATACAATACAATGTAATCCTTACTCAAGGTCAATCCTCGCGTTTGGTAGCGAGGGTCTAATTTCTTACCAAATTTTTCATCAGCATCAAATCCAGCTTGGGGGAAAATTTCTAGCCGATTAATATCTTTTCTAATATTGGCTACTTTTCGTCTCGCAGCCTCTACAGAACCGATTTCCTCCGCTATATACTGATATATTTTATCCAGACTATCAATCACTCTAGGAGAATACAAAATCCTATATCTTTTATAATCCATAGCGTGTCACGACATCCTCATCTGTCAAGTAATTTCCAGCCTCAATCTTGGCATAACTTTCTTGAACTTCTGCTTGTAATTGTCTAAACAAATACTCCTTCTCTAATTCCTCTTCACTCAGTAAATCTACTTCATTTGTTACGGCAACATTCTTTAAAAATAATCTGAGTGCTGATGAAAGAGAGAGATTTTTTTCTTGTAACACTTCCATGGCATCATTTACTAATTCTCTATTAGCTTGGAAGGTCACAATCTTACTTGAATTCGCTATAGTCATTTTATATAATTCCTTTATATATTTTATTTATTATCTCACAATTATAAAGAAAGTCAAGGGAATTTGATTAGAAAATCCTAGTTTGGCTGAGCCAAACTAGGATTGTTTTGTCTTAAAATGATAATATGCACCAAGCATACCTGCTGTATTCTGGTGATGGGCAAATTCTAATCGTGTTTTTTCTGCTAAACTTGGTACCAAAGCCTCTTTCAAGGCTGTGCGGATCTTAGGTTTAAGGATAGCCTCTTGCCCCATGATACCACCACCAAGAATAACCACTTCTGGATTGGCAACGTAGCAAATATTTGCCAGACCTTTTCCTAGATAGTCTACCATGCGGTCAATACCTTCCATGCAGAGTTTATTGCCTTCAGTGGCTTCCTTGAAAATGCGTCGGCCATTCCACTGATCAACATCTTCTCCATGAGATGTTGCTACATACTCCACCAAGGCTGTGGTAGAAGCGAGATCCTGAAAAGCTCCATCTTGCATATGCATATACCCGACTTCACAGGCCGAATTGCTAAAACCATGGAAGACTTTCCCATCCATAATCAAGCAACCACCGATACCTGTTCCAATGGTCAAGCAAAGGGTGACACTTGCTCCCTTACCTGAACCAGATACTGCCTCAGCCAGACCTGCACAGTTGACATCATTTTCAATCTCACAAGGAATAGCAAAGCTTTCTTCGATTTCCTTCTTGAACTGGGTTCCTGCATAATTTGGAATCTGAGGTCCAGCGTAGAAAATTTCCCCCTTATCAGGATCCACCATTCCTGCAGAAGAAATGGCAACACCTGCTACTGGGCCTTTTTCTAAATAGCTGGCTACAATATCTTTGGTTTTTTGTAAGATATGAGATCCACCCTTATACGCTTCAGTTGGCATTTCATGCGATTCAAGAAGTTGCCCCTCTTGATCAACCAAACCATACTTGATGTTGGTTCCACCTATATCAATTGCAACGTAGTGTGTCATAAATACCTCCTTATGGATTAGAGGAAGCGCTCCTTGGTTTCACGAATCAAGGCTGCAGCTGCTTCTACAACTGGACGATCTTCTTCCGTTACTGGCGTCAATGGTGAACGAACAGAACCAATATTCAATCCTTCATTGATCTTCAAGACTTCTTTAATGACACCGTACATATTTCCATGTGCAGCAGTCAATTTACCAATGATAGCGTTGATAGCATACTGTAACTCACGCGCTGTTTCTAAATCTTTATCCGCAATCAATTGGTTGAGTTTCAAGAAGAGTTCTGGCATAGCACCATAAGTACCACCGATACCAGCTTTGGCACCCATGAGGCGACCACCTAGGAACTGTTCATCTGGACCGTTAAAGACGATATGGTCTTCCCCACCAAGGCTGACAAAGGTTTGGATATCTTGAACTGGCATAGAAGAGTTCTTCACACCGATAACACGAGGATTCTTCAACATTTCGGTATAAAGACTTGGAGTCAAAGCAACCCCTGCCAATTGAGGAATGTTGTAGATCACGTAGTCTGTGTTTGGAGCTGCAGAACTGATATCGTTCCAATATTTAGCAACTGAGTATTCTGGCAAGCGGAAGTAAATTGGTGGAATTGTTGCAATGGCATCTACTCCCAAGCTTTCAGCGTGGCGAGCCAGTTCCATACTATCTTTGGTATTGTTGCAAGCAACATGGGCAATAATAGTTAATTTACCTTTAGCAACTGCCATGACTTCTTCCAAAATCAACTTGCGGTCTTCTACACTTTGGTAGATACATTCACCAGAAGAACCATTGACATAAAGACCTTGAACACCTTTATCAATGAAGTATTGAACCAAGGCACGTGTACGCTCTGGACTTACTTCTCCTTGATCATCATAACATGCGTAGAAGGCTGGAATGACACCTTCGTATTTTTTCAAATCTGACATAGATTTTCTCCTATTATTTTTATTTTCTGCTAAAGCAGATTCTTTCTTTACTTCTTTAGTATACACTTTACCGAAAAGGCTTTCAATATCTTATAGACACTTAGATTTTAGTTTCTAGCTTATAGAATAGCGTTTGAAGCCTTTGAAAGTAGTTTCAGAAATAAGACTCCTATTGATATTTTGCGAAAATTTTCTCCATCAATCCAGTCTGGATAAAGACCAATAGTCCAAACCCAAAAAGTAGGAAGACTGAGCCACCTAAGAGTAGACTGAAGGCGGACAGATAAAGAACCATCACAATGAGGACAAGAATGGCTAACATGAGGAAGAACCAAGGAAAGTTAAAACTAGCCAACATCAATCCTTTTTGAAGAATTTCTTTCCAAGATAGGTCATAGCGCGCAGCGATAGGATAGCTAGCCAACATCACGATAGTAAGAAACATCAGAATACCTAAACAAATGGCTTTCAGCAATTGGAAGGGCAGAGCTGTTTGACTCCAGAAAAGATAGAGATCTGAAAGGGTAAGAAACACAATTCCTAACTCCATTAAACCCAGCTGAAGACCTAGTTTCAGATTTTGCTTGAAAGATCTTAGATAGATTTTAAAAACAGGCACCCGTCTGCTCTTCTTAATCTCAAACATGGTCTCGTAGAGGCTGATTTTAGCCACTCCAATCGTCACGATTGGCAAACAAGAGACGACAAAAAGAAGATTGGCTGTCACGATGTCCAAGACTTTCTCACTGAAACGCATGAGAAAGTTGTCTGTATCAAATGCTGCCTTGATAAGGCTTACTCCTTTTTGTGCCATGTTTGCTCCTCCATCATTTTTCTTTGTAAACTGTTTTCTTTTTTGTCAGTAAAGCTTTCATAAGTCCCTACCATGAACAAATCTATTTTTTCTTTTTTCTTTTGGACTTTTTTCTACTTTTATCTATGGACATATAATCTATATATATCCCGGACAGCGAAGCAATTAAAATAGTACTCCAAGTATGCTCATTAAATCCATCTAGCCCTCCACGGATTATCATTGCAAGCACTGTCCAAGCTAACATATTCAATAAAAAAATACAAAGTGCTTTCAATAAAAAAATACAAAGTGCTTTCATTCTCACATTTTAAAAGTTTATACGACCATTGTTAGGGATTTTATCATGTGCATCCCAAGCTGCAGCAATATTGTAGGCAAAATTACCATATACATCAGCTACATTCACAGCTATTTGTAAAATCCATCCAGAAATCTTGGTCAATAATCCTACTCTTGCTGCTGCAGTTGCAGCTGCCCTACTTAAGATCGAGCGCGCCATACTAATACCATACTTAGCCGCATAAGTACCTAATTTTATGTATTTACCAATCAATCCAGTCACAATGCCCTTAATTATCCAAGCCATCTCATTAACTGTAATTCCCTTTCCATCTAAGAAACTAGCTCTTGCAGCATACTTAGAAGATACCATTTCTAGCAATTCAATTTTACGTTCATCTGATATGTCTGGATAGACTCCTTTGCTATCTTCCACCAAATCCTTAATTTCTTGTTCAGTTAGCAAGTAATTTTGAGATAATTTTGCATCTATTCGATCCATTTCTGACTGTATAGTTTGGATATGCGAGACTTCATTCGCATACACAATTGAAGGTAAAATATTACTCATTAGCAATAAACAGACTGACAAGAAGATACCAATTTTTAAATATTTTATTCTCATTTCTCTACCTCACAAAGATCAATTTCATGGTAGAGTATTATCAAAGCTTTACAAAAAAACAATTCATCCTATTTTTAATCAATCAAAATTTTAAAGAGATATTTTCGAACCTTTTCTTCCATGCCTGCATAGCCAGTTGGCTGATGTGGCTCACCTGGGAAGAAAATCGCAAAATTGTGATAACCCAATAAGAGTGGGTAGTGTTCATGACAATGAACAAAGCCAATGTCAGTCGCTTCGTCGAATGCTACTGCTTCATCTTTGATACGTGAACCGTAGCTCGAATATTCATGCCCTTCTACCAACAAATGCAAGTCTGCATAGTTCTTATGGTGTTCAAATTGATCATTTTCAGCTTGATTGAGGACATTTTCTTGAACAACTAGAAAGACTTTATCCCCATCAATATCATACTTTCCTAATTCGAAAGAATCTTTACGGTGTTGGTAGAGATAGTCGATAGCCTTGTCTAAATTAGGATGAATCCCTTTGTAAAAGGTGATGTTTTTCAAATCGTCAAAAATCATACTCTTTCCTTCGTTTCTGATAGTTAACTAAAACCATTCTTAAGTTGATAAGTGTCTGACAAAATCTCTAAGGTAAGCAAATACCCAACATTTTGTAGACACTTATAACCTCTATATTCTCTTATACTCAATGAAAATTGAAGAACAAACTAGGAAGCTAACCGCAGGCAATACTTAAGTATGGCAAGGTGACGCTGACCTAGTTTGCATTCGATTTTCGCAGAGTATTATCCTTTGACCGCTCCCATAGTAATCCCTTGTGTGAAGGATTTCTGGAAGACTAGGAAGACTGTTACAATTGGCACGGCAGCAAGGGCAGCTCCTGCCATGATCAAACCATAGTTGGTTGCCATTTCAGCCTGCATGGTCGCAACCCCAAGTGAAATAGTCAAATTGTTACGTGAAGTCAACATTACCAACTGCATGAAGTAGTCATTCCAAGTATTGATGAAGGTAAAGATTGCAAGAGCCGCAAACCCTGGTTTTACAATTGGGAAGGCTACGCTCCAAAAAGTACGAATCTCACCACAACCGTCAATCTTAGCTGATTCGAGCAATTCTGTAGGGATATTTTCACTGAACTGTTTCATGAGGAAGACCCCAAATGGCCATCCAATCAAAGGCAAAATAACTGCCCAAAGAGTGTCATGAATTCCCATGAAGTTGACGATACGTACCAATGGTACAAGGACAACTTGTTTTGGAAGCGCCATAGCAGCTATAAAGATAGCAAATAGAATGCGTTGACCATAGAAACGTTTTTTAGCCAATACATAACCTGCTAGAGATGAGGTTGCACAGACTAAGAACATGGTTACCAATGAGATAAATACTGAGTTCCACATCCATTGCAAGGCAGGGTTCTGCACCATAAGTTGTTGGAAGTTTTCCATGGTTGGCATTTTAGGGAACCATTGTGGCGGAATCATAATGGTATCAGGCTGTGACTTGAATGCCCCTGTCAAAATCCAGTAGAATGGAAAGATGAACAGCACAGTCAACAAGAGCAAAATGATTGTTGAAATAACAGTAAAGGCTGTTAATGGTTTTTTTTCTGTAGATTGCATAACTGTCTCCTTTCTTTAGTATTCTACGTCGTTTCCAAGTACTTTAAATTGAACAAAGCTTACGATAGCAATCATGACTGCCAAGAAGACACCAATGGTGTTGGCATAGCCGTACTCTGTCAATTGGAAGGCTTTTTCGTACAGGTAGTACATCAAGGTACTTGTTGAGTAGTTTGGACCACCAGATGTCAAAAGCTGAATCAAGGCGAAACACTGGAAGGAGTTAATTGTTGTGATGATTGCAATATAAAGAGTTGTTGGAAGAAGGCTTGGCCATTTAATCTTCCAGAAAACTTGAAACTCAGTTGCACCATCAACACGCGCCGCTTCAACCAGTGAATTATCAATATTCCCCATAGCAGCGATATAAAGGATGATGGGCTGACCAACTGAAGTGGTCAAGAGAATAATCATAATCGCCATCAATGCCCAGTGCTTATCACCAAGCCATGAAATGTTTTGAGTAATGATATGACTTGATTTAAGCACAAAGTTCAAGATACCTGATAGTGGATCATAGATCCATTTCCATACAACCGTTACGGCAACACTACCTGTTACAACAGGAAGGAAGAAGACAAAACGGTAGAAGGATCTGGCAATAGCATTTTGGTGATAGGTTTGCGATGCTACAAAGAGTGAGAATAGAACAACAACTGGCACGGATCCAATAACCAAAATAACTGTGTTAATCAGAGATTTTGCAAAGACAGGATCTTTAAACATACGGACATAGTTATCTAAGCCCACAAATTGGAAACTAGTCATAGAATAGTTAAAGAAACTTGTGATGAAGCCCATAATCATTGGTGCTAAAACAAAGATAATAAAGAAGAACAACACTGGTGCTAGGAAAGCATAGGAAATCACTGTTTCCCGCATACGAATTTTATTGACTTTCACAGTCGGCACCTCTCTTTCAAATAGAATAATTTTTTGACTTTCTTGAACTGTTTTAAAATCAAAATGAAATTTTTCATGATTCGCTTATGTAAGAACTTCATTTTAATTTCGTGACAGTTTCTTACATTTTAAACAAACCCCCCCTTTTCTTACACTATCTGTGTAGAGGGAAAAGGGGGTATACACTCTTAGCTTCTTTAAAAACTACTTTTTATAGAATAACTAAGGACTATTGTTTCATAGCTTTTTTGATTGTTTCGTTCGCTTTTTCAGTGAAGGCTTTCAAAGCGTCCGCTGGTTTTTCGTCACCATTTGATACAGATTGCAACATTGGGAACCAAAGTGTTCTCATTTCAGCAAATCCATCAATAGTGTTGTAGTATGGTGAGTAGTATTGAGTCCAGCCGCTGATTGTTTCCATGCGTTTGTCTTCATAAAGTTTTCCAAATGAAGTACGGACTGGGAAAGCACCTGTACGAACTACGTCTTTAGGTCCCCACTCTTTGTCATCTGCGATAAACTGGATGAATTTCTTAGATGCAGCGACTTTCTTGTCGTCTTTATTGTTGAATACTGCAAATCCGTTTACAAGGTATTCAAGAGCTGGTTTACCTTCGTCTGATGGGAATGGTACTTCTACTACTTCTACCTTACTTGCTTCTAACAGTTTAGCTTGGATACCATTTTGAGCTGGTGCCCAAAGGGTTGTGTAAGATGTTTGACCGTTGGCAAAGTTTTGGATATCTGCCCCACCGTCAAATTGTGAACCATTATTGAGCAAATTGTCTTTAATCCAGCCAGTTGCTTTTTCAAGACCTTTGACGAATTTAGGATCATCAGTTGTATATTTGCTAACTTTTTCATCTGTTACAGAACCGCTATAAAGGTTAGAGATAAAGGCACGTGTTCCTTGGTCTCCCCCTTGACCAGAACTGAACAATGAACCTGGTGTGTAGCCCTTGTCTTTGAGTGCTTTCAATACTTTTTCAAAATCATCAGTTGTCCAACCTTCTTTTACAAGGTTTGCCACTCCAGCATCTTCTAGCATTTTCTTGTTCATTGCCATGTAGAATGGGGCAGAACTAATTGGATACATGTAAGCCTTGTCTCCAGCTTTACTTGCTTGTATGATGTTTTCGTTATTGACATCTTTAACAAATTCATCTGTGAAAAGGTCGTTCAACTCAGCCAATTTACCATTTTTACCGTATTGGATGATACGTCCTGGTGCGTCAAAGAGTACGTCCGGAGCTGTTCCTGCTTCGATGGCTGTTGTGATTTTTTCAGGGCCTGACTTGAAGTCGATGGTTTCCAATTTCACTTTTACATCTGGATTTGCTTTTTCAAACGCTTCGATGATTGATTTTTCATAAGTTCCAACACCGTCACCAGCTTTTTCTTGGGTAAATACTGGGAATGCCCACCAAGTGATTTCTGTTTTGGCACCGTCACCACCTGATTTACCAGCATCTTTACTTCCGCCAGAATTGCCACAAGCAGCAAGACCAAGAACCGCAGCACCCGCAAGTACTGTACAAGCTAATTTTCTAAATTTCATTTGTATTCTCCTATTTTATAAGCGTATCCAACTTGGATAATGAGTTCTTTGCATTTATATACGTTTTCATTTTTTCCTACTCATCAATCACTCTCCTCTATTTTTTATTAAGTCAGTAAGTACTTAATCATCTACACCTAAAATTTCATTAATACTATTTTTATATAAGATTGCTTTTGCTCCATAGATTGCTTGAATGCCACCCTTCACTTCTAAGACATCAACTGCACCAATTTGTTTTAAAAGTGCTTTATCAACTTGATTAACTTCTTTTACAGCTACACGTAAACGTGTCACACAAGCATCTACATCTTCTATATTATTTGATCCACCCAAGGCTCTGATAATTTGTAGGCTATCCTGTTTTAAATGATCCGCAGTATTTGAAGTTGAATCTGCGGATTCAGAAATTTCTTTAGAATCTACTTCTTCTCCTCTTCCTGGCGTTAGAACGTTGAATTGAGTAATGAACCATCTAAAAATAATATAATACAAAACACTCCAAATAAGTCCAAATGGAATCTGAAGAACCCAATTCGTCTTAGCGTTCCCCTGCAAAATTCCAAATAAAGTGAAATCGATTACACCTCCTGAAAATGTGTTTCCTATTGAAATATTTAAGATGTCTGCAATAAAGAAGCTGACACCATCAAGGAATGCGTGAACAACATATAGAACCGGACTGACGAATAGAAACATAAATTCAATTGGTTCTGTAATACCGGTAATAAAAGATGTTAAAGCAACTCCAAAAAACAAACCCGCGTATTTTTTACGACGATTCTTAGGAACACTATGGTACATCGCTAAACAGGCAGCCGGTAAACCGAACATCATTGTTGAGAAACGACCTGCAAAAAACCTTGTTCCTTCTGTAAATAATCCAGAATGAGCCGGATCGGCTAATTGAGCAAAAAATATTTTTTGAGCCCCAACCACTGTTTGTCCTGCAACAGTTTCAACACCACCAAGTTCAGTATACCAAAACATAGGATAAATCATATGATGTAAGCCTACTGCTCCAGAAAGTCTCATTAAAAATCCATATAGAAAAGTTCCAATTGGACCTGCCTGAGAAATATATCCACCTGTAGAAACAAGAAGTTGTTGGAAAGGTGGCCAAATAACAAAGAAGACAAAGCCAATTAAGATAGAAGAGAACGATGTAACAATAGGAACGAAGCGTGAACCTCCAAAGAATCCTAAAGCGGAAGGTAATTGAATATTGCTATATCGGTTGTGCAAATATACGGCAACTATTCCGACAACTAATGCTCCAATAACTCCAGTATCAATTGCAGATCCTTCTGCCATAAAAAGTTTTACCAGAGCTTTGATCGTTGCAGTCATAACTAAGTAACCAGTTACTCCTGCTAACGCAGCGGTTCCTTTATCTCGTTTCGCTAAGCCAATACATAATCCCACACAGAGAAGTAGTGACAAGTTACTGAATACAACCTCTCCTGCAGAGCTCATTACTTGGAATATCGATTGAAAAATACTATTGTCTAGTATTGGATAAGTTGCTATCGTGGTTGGGTTTGAAAGTGCACCACCAATCCCCAAAAGTAGACCTGCTGCAGGAAGTATAGCTATAGGTAACATAAAAGCTTTTCCAACTTTTTGTAAAACTTTAAATATAAAACTCCCCCCTCACATCTTATTTAAGACCAGCAACGAAGCGTTCTGTAATCTCTTTTGGTCTAGTAATAGCGCCACCAACAACGATGCCTCGCACTCCGTATTCAAGGATTTGTTTGGCTTGTTCTGGTGTATGAATTTTTCCTTCTGCAATGACATCTACACCGGCATCACAGAGTTTTTTGATGAGTTCAAAATCTGGACCATCCACTTTTGGACTGTAGGATGTGTAGCCTGATAAGGTTGTTCCGATAAAGTCAATTCCTGCTTCGACCGCTGCCAATCCTTCTTCAAAAGTACTGGTGTCCGCCATCAAGAGCTGGTTAGGATATTTCTCCTTGACCTGACGAATGAACTCTTGAATTTCCAAACCATCGTAGCGTTCACGCTTGGTACAATCCAGAGCAATCACCTCGATGTCCAGTTCTGCCAATTCATCAACTTCTTTCATAGTAGCCGTGATGAAGGGTTCTTGTGGCGGATAATCTCGTTTGATTATCCCAATAATCGGAAGTTTGGTGACTTCCTTAATTTCCTTGATATCGCGAACACTATTGGCTCGGATACCGACTGCTCCACCTTGCTCAGCCGCTTTGACCAGCAAGGGAATCACCCCTCCCGCTTCTGTATAAAGCGGTTCATGAGGAAGAGCCTGACAAGAAACGATGATTCCATCTTTGATTTGTTCAATCAAGGCTTCTTTACTAATCTGTGGCATCTTCTTTCCTCCCTTTCTTTTTTCTTTATTTCTATGAGATTATTATACCTTAAAATTAAAACGCTTTCAAGAGTTTGTAGTATAATAGATTTCAGTTTCAAAAACTAGCCAAGTCAAACAGCTCCTCTAAAAGTACTTTCAGAGGAGCAAGTCGACCTATAATAGGAGAATACCAAAATTTAGTTTACAATTTCTGACAATTTTACTTTGCGATCTTCAAACATAGACTGGGTACAAGCATCTGCAGTAGCAATTGCTTCTAGGGCAGCTTCACCTGTCAAAAGTTTTGCAAATTCTTCTGATACTGGAGCTCCTTGCATAATCTCATGCAGATAGCGCATTTCTTTATCAATGACAGATGATAGCCATAATGGAGTACGTTTACCTGGTTTACCATAAGCAATTGCTCCATCCATCTCTGTACTATGATAGATACGAGTCCGATCATCATCTTCTTCTTGCGATTCGTGAATCAAGAAATAACTTTCTTGTCCATCTAGCTTAAGAGTTCCTTTACAGTTGAATAAGTCTAAGCGAATGGCACCTTTGGTTCCTTGGATTAAGATATAATGTTCACCCCAACGATAAGCTGAACCCCATTCTAACAAGGCAAAACGCTTACTAGAAAATTCCATATTGACAAAAATCATATCATCTTCATCACCGAAATGTTCACCTTCATGGGCTACATTTCCACCTGTCATAGTTACAGTTTCAGGCATGCCACCCATAAGGAATTGAACACAATCCAACTCATGGATGTGGTGATACAAGTGACCACCTGATTTTTCACGAATTTTTTTCCATGATACGGACGGTTGTTGTTCTTCCCAACCATTACGAGTAGTGTGACAATATAGAACGTCTCCGATAACTCCTTGATTAATGAGTTCTTTTGCATGATGAACACCATTAAAGAAATTCATAATATGTCCTGCCATAAAGGTTACATTGTTTTCTTTACATGCATCGACCATCTCGCGACAATCTTGATAAGAAAGCGCAATTGGTTTTTCACAGAAAACATTTTTACCATGTTGTGCAGCCTTAATAACTGGTTCCTTATGAAGATTATTTGGAGTTGCGACGATAACACAATCTACTTCATCGCTAGAAACCAACTCATCTAAGGAACTTGCTACTTTCGCTCCCAATTCTTCTGCAATTGCCTCTGCATTATCTGGATCATAGAGAAGAGTAATCTCTGCTCCATCATTCTTTTGCATATAGCGAGCTAACTCAGCTCCAAAATACCCTGTTCCAACAACACCGTATTTAACCATGTTTTTTCTCCTTTATTATTGAATAAACTTTCTAATTTTAACTTATACTCTTCAAAAATCTCTTCAAACCGAGTCAACGTCGCCTTACTGTGCGTATGGTTACTGACTTCGTCAGCTTCATCTACAACCTCAAAAACGTGTTCTGAGCTGACTTCGTCAGTTTTATTTGCAACCTCAAAGCTGTACTTTGAGCAGCCTGCGGCTAGTTTGCTCTTTGATTTTCATTGAGTATTACTTCACAGATCCTTCTGATAATCCACTTGCAATCTTATTTTGGATGATAGAGAAGAAAATAATTGATGGAAGAACTACAATAACAGACGCTGCCATCATATCTCCCCAGTCTAGTATTTCTGAACCATTAAGTGAACGAAGGGCTACTGCTACTGTCATCTTTCCTGTATTGTTAATCAAAATCAAGGCATACAGGAATTCATTCCAAGCATTGATAAATGTATAAATAGCTGTTGCTACAATACCTGGTGCTACAATCGGTAGCACAACTTTATAAAACGTTACAAATTTATTTGCACCATCAATTCGAGCTGCTTCTTCAATTCCAATTGGAACTGTTTGGAAAAATCCAACTAAGAGCCAAACTGCATATGGAACACTAAAAGATAGATAAACCATCATCAAGCCAAATAAACTATTTGTTAACCCAACTTTAGCAATGGCAATTGAATAGGGAATTGCTAACAAAATTGGTGGGAAAATATAGGTAATGACGAGTAGTCTCGACATGATTGCTCCCAATTTAGGGAAGAATCGAACAATACCGTAGGCTGCCATAGCAGAAATAATAATCGCAATAAGGGTTGTAGCTAAGGCAATGATTAAACTATTTCGAATGTTATCAATAAAGTGCAAATCGTTGATAACATGTATAAAATAATCTAATGTAAACTGTTCAGGCCAAAATCGTGTTGGATACTGAGTCAATTCCCCTTTCCCCTTGACAGACGATATGATAATCCATACCAATGGGAAAATTGCAACAATAGTCGCACCAATCAAGAGTGCATGTGAGAGAATATCTAAATAAATACTGGATTTCTTCTTCATTATTTTCTACCCTCCTTTTCCCACTTACTGATGATAGCAAAGTAGATAAAGCAAATCGCCATCAAGAAGATAAAGAGCAACACTGTAACTGCTGAAGCACGACCCAACAATTTAGTTCCCCAACCTAGATTGTAAGCAAAAATTGGAAGCGTCGTTGTAGCATTAGCCGGTCCACCACCCGTAATAAGGTAGATAATGTCAAAGTTATTAAAGATCCATACAGTTCTCAAAACAACTAGAAGCCCTACAACTACTTTAATATGTGGAAAGACGATAAACTTGAACACCTGCCAACTTGAAGCACCATCTATCTTAGCAGCCTCAAATTGTTCTTCTGGTACTGTTTGCAAAGCTGAAAGCACATTAACCATAATCATCGGCGCTCCAAACCAAATGTTGATAAACACCAAACATAGGAATGCCCATGTACTATCTGTCAAAAATGCAGGTGTATGTTCCATTAAACCTAATTTTACGATTAGATTAGGTAAATAGCCATAAACCCCGTTTAGAATCCATTGCCAAGAGAAGGCAATAACGATTGTAGGAAATGCCCAAGGAACAATCAATAAGGTCCTATATAATTTCTTAAAGTGGCGTACTCTATGAAGAGCTAAAGCCAATACAAACCCTACTAAAACTTGACCAACTAATGAGAAAATGGTCCACTTAATTGAATTAAAGAACGCATTAAAGAAGTTGGGATCTGATAGCACAGCTTTATAGTTAGCTAAACCAACAAATTTATAATTGGGCATAATCAAATGCTTATTGGTAAAGCTATAAAAAATACTCGAGAAAAACGGATAAACAAAGAGTAATCCTACGATAATCATAGCTGGCAAAACAAATATCCAGCGAGTTAAATTACGTTCTTTAACCATTCTCCTTCTCCCTTCTTTTACAAGATTGGGCTAGGGCTTTTCAGCTCACTAGCCCACCTATTTTCTAGTCTTTTACATCTACTGAACAGCCTCAAATAAATCGTTTAATTGTTTTTCTGCTTCTTTTGCAGCTTTCATAGGATCTGTTCCATTTGTAATGATATCTTGGAACATTTGTTCAATAATGTGTTGGTTAGTCAACATACCAGCTTGTACACTTGGTCCATTTTCATAACCAATAGCAGTACCTTTTTTAACAGCTTCAGTAATCACTTCTTCAGCATGTTTAAATTTCTTACGAGTTTCATTTTCTTTATAGGCTGCAGAATCGCTAATCCCCTTAATAGTTGGCAACATACCTACTGGAGTTGAATCAAGGAATTTAACGTAGTCTTCTTCATTATAAAGTGATTCTAAGAATGCTTTAGCAACTTCTGGGTGTTTTGAATTTTTCCAAACAACCATTGGAATGTTTGAGGTTTCAATTCCTTGGTCTTTATCAGATTCTTTGATTTTTGGAATAGGATAAGCATCAATCGAATCAATCAATTGAGGACTGTTGGCATTGATTCCTCCAATATGGAAGCCAGAGTTAAAGTCAAATGCTGTTTTTCCTTGATAGAACAAGGTAGCTTGTTGAAGGACATTAAAGTTCAAAGAATCTTGAGGTGAAATTTCTTTATACATTTTAACCCAGTATTTAATACCATCTTGAGCAAGTTGACTTGTCAAATCCGCTTTAAGATCTTTTGTCAAGAGACTTCCACCACCACTACGTACGTAGAAGTTCAAGAAACGTGTTGCCATTAAGTCATTTGTTCCAAACGGAACAGACAAGCCATAAACTCCAGCTTCTTTCAATTTTTTAGAAGCTTCATAGAGTTGATTCCAAGTTTTAGGAACCTCAATATTATACTCTTTTAACAAATCTGTTCTAACCCACATGACTTGTGCATGTGAATAAAGAGGAACAGAGTAGTAATCATCTCCGATTTTTGCTTCATTTAAGGCAGTTTCGTTAAATTTATCTTGTCCAATACGCTTGATAGAATCATTTAGCGGAACCAAAGCATCTGAGTTGACCATTTCCATTACTTGGTTAGGAAGAGCTGTACTGATATCTGGCACATTCCCATTTGCTAAACCTGTAGTCCATTTAGTATAGAAGTCATTCCAAGAGAATGTTTCAATCTTGATTTTCGTTTTTGGATGCTTTTGCATGAAAGCATCTGCTGATTTTTGAATACTTTCTAAACGTGGTCCTTGAGTAAAGGAGTGCCACATTGTAATTTCACCAGATAATTCTGTTGGTGGTTCAGTACTAGTTGTACTTTCTTTCTTTCCTGAACAAGCTACCAAGGCAACGGCTGCTAGCGCAACTCCAGCTAGACATAAAAACTTTCTCATTTTTTTCATCGTTCTTCCCTTTCTACATTAAGAAATCGCAACTTTAAAGACAATTTTTTTCACAGGTTCATCATTTATACGAACCTTGGATTGATGTAAATCTTCTGGAAAAGTGATGAGGCATTCGCCAGCTCTCAAATGAACCAACTGTTCCACTTTCCCTGTGTATAATTCAATATCCTTCTCTTCATCATACTCTTGGGTAACGCTTACATTTTTCGGCGACGTAACAGCCATGGCTTCTTCGTTTTCCAAAACTAAATGAATATCCAAATATTTTTGGTGAGTTTCAAAGAAGGCTCCTGCTTGACCGTCTGCTAGATAAGTAAAGCAATTCCCAAACAATCGATCACCATCGATAGCAATCGAACCTTCTGTTAAATTTTCTAGTCCTGTTTTTTCTAGAAAATCTATTAATGTTGCAAAATGTGGATTTACTCCCACATAAGTTCCTAAACGGCTAATTTTTGTAATAATCATCTCTTCTAACCTCCTTTCTCAATCTATTTTTCCTATCCAAGTTCCCCATTCTTCTGTCTAGCATTTTCTACTAGAAGGACATAAAAACACTACACTCTCTAACCTATACTCTTTGAAAATCTCTTCAAACCACAGTCGCTTCACCTTGGATTATATAGGTCAGTCTTATCTACAACCTCAAAGCGGTGTTTTGGGCAATCTACTGCTAGCTTGCTAGTTTCTTCTTTGATTTTCATTCAGTATCTCCTCAATCTTCACAAGGAGGTCTGATTTTTCTAGCGACAAACAGAATAAATAAGTTAGTTCAATGAGCTACCTTCCTTATAGATGAAATTGATATTCATGAAGGAAGTCCGCCCTTTATTTTTTGCAAAAGATACTAGTATGAATCTATTTGGGAAATTGAATTTATAAGCTGCTCACTTATACTCTTCGAAAATCAAATTCAAACTGCGTCAACGTCGCCTTGTCGTACTCAAGTACAGCCTGCGGCTAGTTTCCTAGTTTGCTCTTTGATTTTCATTGAGTATTAGTTTTTCTAAAATAATTCTAATCTATTATTCTAGCACTAGTAGACTCTTTGGCTAAATCTCCTTTCTACATCTCGTTTCACCAAAAACTTTTAAGAGAGAAATACTCTATATTTCATTCTCTAAATTAGTTTTGTTACCGTTTCCAATTAGAGTATACTTTTTTTTTAGTATTTCAAGTCTTTTTCTAATTTGGAATTTAGTTTCAAATCTTTTTTAACTATATCAAATATATTAAAAGTACTTTCAAAAATAATCAAATTCTTACAATACTTGTTTCGAGTGGACAAGATAAGAAACAGAAGAAAGTGGAAAGTGGAAAAAACTCAATTTTAGGAGAAAGTGAAGTAAATATAGCAGATTGAAATAAGATGAGAATAAATCGATTAGGAAAGTCAAATCAAATTTATAACAAGGATTTAGAAGCTGCGGTATACTATTCTGTTTTCAATCAACTATAGTGTACTAATGTAGATTCAATGCACTATAAAACGCATAATATCAAGTTTTTTTAATTACCTGATACTATGCGTGTTTGTAATTTTTAAGATTTTATGCCTAGAGTCTCTATATGAGGACTTAAAAAAACTGACTCGTAGATGATTTCCTAAAGTCAATCCTCTTACCTAAAAAAACGACTTCTAAAAAAGTTGCCTTCATCGAGAGGTGAAGCAATGATTGTCCTAAAAAATAGTTGGATCGCAAATCTCTCTGAAAATTTCTTCTCTCTGCCTAACTTGAATTTGAGATTCAACATTCTTATTTATGATGGTCTTTCAATAATACTTCAAACTCAGCAACGGTCATGCCCAACTGCTGACTGGCAACCTCGGAAGTCAGAAGTCCTTGGTGGACTAGATTTAGTAGCATAGACAAACTTCCTTCAACTTTCCCACGTTCAAGTCCTTGTTCAATACCTTTTTCGATGCCTTGTTCAATCCCCTCTGCGCGACCACGTTCAAGACCTCTCTCTAAACCTTTTTCCTCAGCTTGCTCCAAAGCATAGTCCTGTGCTAATAAGGCTTGTTCTTCACGCCTGCGTTGTTCACTAAACATTCTCCTGTCCTCCTCGGACCAGCTCTTGTAGTCCAGCAGTTGGTCTGCTTGGCTGATGGCTCGCTCGGGCTGCTGGGTAAAGGGTTTATTCCCAAAAAACTCCAACCACGGTTTGCGAATGCTATCTTTGCTGGTTTCTCTGTATTTTCTTAATTCCAAGAACGCCATCTTGACTAGATGGTTTTCCTGTCCATTGTTTGTAATTGTTAAAACCTCACCTGTCGAATCCTCTCGCATGCTAAAACTATGAAAAGCCAAGTCATCTGAGAACTAGTTACTATCCACAATTGCGATAGCGTATACTGGTGAGATGTGTTTATAACTCTGATGAGTATCACCTTCTCGTTGACGAATTTTTTCAAGATTTTGATTGACCTGACTGCACAAGTAAGCCCATAAACGATTGATGAAAAAATTCTGATGATGAACCTGAATTTCGATGATAACTTGCGTACCATTATCCAACTCCGCCAAAACATCTATACTGGTATAGAAATCTTGCGCCGAATAGGGCATGGAAGGCAAGACATGAATATTGCTTCCCTCCAAAATGGTCACATTTTTTGCTGGTAAATCCAGCATATCGCGGATAAATTGACAAGTGATTTCTGGATTGCTGAAAATTTTCTTAGCAACCAAATCATTGGTCGGGCTAATGCCCGGATGTCTTAGAATCATATTTCCTCTCCTTTCATTATAGCACATTTTTAAATCTAGGTTTACTAGATTCACTGCTACTACCTATTTATTCGGAAAAGAAAGACAAAAGGAGCGAGAAAGTTAAAAATTATTAATCCTAATCACTTGTAAAGAGATAAATCTTGCTCATATTATTTATTAAAGACTCTATTTTACAAAAAAGATTACAAAATCAGCCGTTTTAGAGAACTCTTACCACTTCCTAGACTATTAATTCTAATGTTTTTTATACTACTCGCTTGCTCATCAATAGGTCATAAAGCAAAATCAGTTGATCCATTCCCCGTACTCGTTCACTCTATAGCCGTCTGGTGTTAGCGAATTGAAAAGTAGTTTCCCAAAAGCATCGATATAGTACCACTTTCCTTTATAATAAATCCATGTATTGGATTCCATGGAACCAGATGATCCTAAGTAGTACCACGCGCCACTTGAATCTTGGAACCAGCCTACCTCCATCATGCCATTATCCTTGAGATAATACCAATTACCGTCTGTATCCTGTATCCAACCGGTTTGCATGATTCCATTCGCATCAAAATAATACCATGCATCATTTTCTTTCATCCAGCCTGTCCGTTCTTTCCCATCGGAATTTCTAAAATACCACTGATTATTTATCTTATGCCATCCTCTTTGTTGATTATATGTAATAACAGAATGTTCAACAGTAGAAAGTGACATGTTATCCGCTTCAACGCCAAAAACAGCTGTTAACGATGACGAACCTGTCCCGTTCGTTGTGAATTGAGCAGTGGTTTCTGGGCTAGATAATCTTTCCTGTTTTGATGGAGTCTTTATTTTTCTCTCATCTCGGTGCCCTTCTACTGTCAATTTTTCTCCACCTGTAACTTTAGCCACAAAGTCTGGAACTTCCACTCTTTCAGGGACTAGTTCTTTTGAAGATACTATAGACTTCCCAAGGTCTCCTGGTATTTTTTCTCCCGATACTAAAACCTCTGACTCTGAAAATTCCTCACTAGACGCAGGCAGTTCTTCTCTGATCGGCGCATCTTTTGGAACTAGAAACTCTACTTTATCTGGAGATACCACTTCCTCTTTGAGATTACTTGAGTTTTCTTCCGTCGATGACACCACTTCCTTCACACCCTTAAGAACCACACGTTCTCTCATAGGTGTAACCTCGACTGTACGAGAATTTTCAACAATCTTTCCATCAGCTAAGACCTTATAAGTCACCTTAGTAACTTCTTTACCTACATACCCCTCCGAAACAACCTCCGTTTTCCCTTTCTCTAACTCTTCAGAGTCCTCAAAACGCTCTGTAATCGGAAGTTCTTTTATGACACTGTTGGGTTTAATACCTAAAGTAATCACCTTGGATTGAGGAGCTATTTTCTTCTCAGAAACTTGAGAAGATACCGCTCCTGTATACTTATCTACTTGATAAGTAGTAGTTCGAGTAACCACCCCTCCTTTACCCTCTACAACTGAACGGAAACCAAGCTCTTTTGTTTCATCTCCTTGGTAAAGAGTATCAAAAGCAATCGATTCTTTTTCTACTTTCGGCTTAGTACCTTTATACACTACTCGGTAAATAAGTGGAACACCTTCTTTTTCACCCTTAGTATCCTCTGTACGCTCTTTTCCAACCTCAAGGGTACTATCACCTTCGTAAGTGGTAATAACCTCTGTTTCCGGCTCCTTTTGCGGTTTGAGAGGAGGTTCTACTTTATCTTTATCAGACTCTATTTTAGGTGTACTTTGTTTTTCGTCTTTTGGAGTTGAAGGAAGTTTATACTTATCCTTCTCATCCACCAAAACTTCATCTCTTACATAGACAGGCTCTTTTGGTTTACCTTCAATATAAGAACGAACCCAATCCAGTTGCTCTTTTGATAAAACCAAACCACCACTGCGGCTTCCTACAACACCATTTTGGTGAACTCCAATTAAAGTACCTTTGTCATTATAAAGACCACCACCAGACGCTCCGGGTTTTGTGCCTTCATAGCTGATACCCTCAATACCTGAACCGAAATCAGTAGTATCTACTACTTTGCTATCTAAAACTGGACTTAGCTTGTTATCTGGAAAACCATAGACCGAAACTGAATCCCCCTCTGCAACTTTCGAAGATTGTTTTACAACCTCTACAGGAGTTACCGCTTTGAAATCTTCTTTTAGTCGAACCAAGGCTAAGTCATTTTTAAATCCAAATACGGAATCTTTTTTATTCCAATAAACAATATCATCATCTGAAAAATGCACAGACTGACCATTCGGTAAGGTTGCTTTATACACTGTATTGGTACGACCAGATTTCGTAACGACCTCAGAACCTTTAACTGTTAAAAAATTATGAGCGACTGTTAATACTAGATTTTGTGCAATTAAGGTACCAGACCCTGACCCATCTGGCGTTTGAATATGCGTTGTAGCATAAAAATTTTCTGAACCATTCGGAGCTTGTAACACCTCTTTACTAGGCACAGGTAAGTTCGATTTGCCACTCAAGTCAACCTTACCAACCTCCGTTCTTGCGAAATCAGAAGACGAAGTAGATGAAGGATTTACTGAGTCAACAACAGCTTTTATAATGGTATTACCTAAAGCTAACTTACTGATATATTCATCAGACCAACTTGTATCATTAGCCAACTTGTTTATAGACACTCCATTGTAAGAAACCACTTTGGCTTTAGGAGAACTTGCTACCAACTGCTTAAAATCAGGGTTTTGTCTCAAATGAAACTCTAAACCACTTCCAACAGGACCTTCCTGAACAACCTTATCTGAAATCAAAGGATTGCCTTTAGTATCTTCTACACGTAATACTACTCGACCTTTTTCTTCACCTTTTACTAAAGTAGCTCGACCTTTTTCATCAAAACGATACAAAGCGCCGTCAATCTCAGACTCTACATCTTTTAAAGCTATATGATTTTCATCATAGTAGTAACGGTTTACACCATCTATATACCAACCCTTTATACCATATTTATCAATCATAGAACGAATCCAAGTTCTGTGCTTTTCCGTAAAGATAGTACCACCGCCAATACGCTCACTCTCAGGAGCGTTTGAAGTATTTGTTCCGTGCTGGTGGATACCGACTACCTCTCCCTTATCATTAAACAAAGGAGCACCTGAAAAACCTCCCAAAGCTGAGGAATGATAAGTGACTGCACCGCTCTCTTTATTGACACTGCTTACAGTTGTTGAGACTGAATAAGCCTTACCATCTTTCAACCTCTTCTTGTTTTCTTCACTTAAATTCGGAGTCGAAAAATCATTGGGATAACCTACCATAGTGATTTTATCACCAGTAGAAACCTCTTTATGGCTCAACTCTCTTGGAGAGTCCTCACCACCCGTCATAGCTTCTACAGGCTTTTTAGTTACCACTACTGCTAAGTCGTTGCTATAGTCTTTACCAAAGTCGTTGCCGTTATATAAGTGAATAGAGTCTTTTTCAAGAGCTTCTGATACACCAGAAGTAGGTACTTTATTGTTCTTTTCCGTCTCTGAGTTCATCACAACATAACTACGAGCAGACTCCCCACCACGCAAGACCGCGGACTTGTTTTCTTGGTTTTTATCATAGTAATTATGAGCTACGGTTACCATGACATTCGGCGCTACAAAGACACCACTGCCAGACGCGGTTTGTTTTCCACTCGTACCACTATCATAAGTGGTATAAGTCATAGCAACACCCTCAGCGGACTTCTCATGAACGCTCACATCTTTTATATCATCGCCACCTTGAATGACGTCAGCATACACTGTTCTTCCTCCAACAACTGGTAAATCAGGAATCGACAATCCAATCATACTCACCAATGCCAGACATCCCACCAATCCATAAGCTTTTGACTTACGAAATTTTCCTAAACCCTTTAAATATAAAAACATCTTTTTCCTCACTTTAGTTTCTAATACTTATTTATCCAGATATAATAGCTTACAATCTTTTAAAATCTTCAAATAAGTTATGATTGTTCCATACTCTTCAAACCATGTCAGCCTTGTCGTGCCGTATGTATATGTTAC